>JAFGUM010000456.1 GCA_016938515.1 Spirochaetales bacterium
TAGACATAGTAATAATCCTACTATTCCGATAGGAATAGAGGGAATTGCGATGTTTTCCGCTTCGGCACGAACGCAATACGCTATACGCGCGATGACCAACCTCGCCAGACGCCCCAACCGGACGGCTACCGCGGCAGAACTGGCTCGTACTGAAAGCATCCCGGCAAAGTACCTGGAAGGCATTATGGCTAGGCTCAAGGTGACTGGCCTCGTTGAAAGTGAGCGTGGAAAGAATGGTGGCTATCGTATGGCCACTGATCCAGCAAACATTTCGATGCTGCAGATAGTGGAAGCGATTGAGGGCCGCATCAAACCCGTTGGCTGCCTTGAGCACGAATATACGTGCGCCATCGTAGACGGTTGCCATCCTCGCTCGTTTTGGCTTGGGCTCAAGAACACCATAGACACGTACCTCTCAGAGAAATCGCTCAAAGAGGTATCGGAAGGATGATTTGAATGGAACGGCGAACCGTTTACATGGATTACAACGCTACAACGGCGTTACGCCCCGAGGTTAAGGCCGAAATTGTGCGAGATTTGGACGTGTACGCCAACGCGTCAAGCATGCACGAAGATGGCAGAAAATCCAGAGTTCGTGTAGAACAGGCGCGTACCGCCATCGCAAAACTGGTTGGAGCAACCGATCCGCAATCGATTATTTTTACGAGTGGCGGATCAGAATCCAACAACACGGTATTCGCTACGATGTTCCACCTCGGGCGTACGGGTTCCAGGCGCGGCATCGTTACCACAAAAATAGAGCATCCCTGCGTTTTAAACGCGGCTAGATGGCTTGAGAGCGAAGGGTTTCCCGTTGTATTCCTCGACGTTGACGAGTACGGGACGGTTAACCTGGACCAGCTGGCACGGGTAGTGGGGCCGGAAACCCTGCTTGTTTCGGTGATGGCGGCCAACAACGAGATAGGAACGGTGCAGGATATGCGCGCCATTCATTCCATCGTCAAGAATGCCGGCGCGTACCTGCACAGCGACGCCACCCAGTCTGTTGGCAAGATTCCGGTAGACGTTGAGTCGTGGGGCGTGGACTACCTGACTATGTCCGGACACAAGCTGTATGGCCCCAAAGGCGTTGGTGCTCTCTACCTTAAAAAAGGCGCACCGCTGGAGCCGCTCATTCGTGGCGGCCATCAGGAACACGGGTATCGGGCAGGAACGTACAACAACATTGGCATACTGGGCTTCGGCGTCGCGGCAGAACTCGCTCAGAACGAGCTGGACGAGTATGTGGTGCGCGTTTCGGCGCTACGAGACAGGCTGAGGGATGGTATCCTCTCAGCAGTTCCAAAATGCCGCGTCAACGGCAATCCCGCATCGATGCTACCCAATACCCTTAACGTGTCGTTTCCCGGAGCTGAAGGCGAGGCTATCCTGCTTTCGCTAGATCTTGAGGGCATACGGGTGTCCACGGGTTCTGCTTGTGCCAGTGGCAGCCTTGATCCGAGTCATGTGCTGCTGGCTACGGGCGTAGGTCCCGAGCTGGCGCATGGTTCCATTCGCTTTAGCCTCGGACGTGATACAACGATAGACGATGTCGACTACGTCATATCTAAAATTGGCCCAATCATCGCCCGGCTCAGGTCGATGTCTACCGTTTCGTTCTGAAATCAGCCGGGCAGTCTACCTGCCCGAACGGAGGAAACCGTGAGCGATGTGTTCGCCTGGCTCTACTCGGATGTCGTAAAGGAACACTTTACTAATCCAAAGAATGTCTTCAATCAGCAAGAAGGCTTTGAACATAACGGTGAAGGGCTAACCGGCAACATCAAGTGTGGCGATCAGATGCTGTTCATGCTGCGCGTTGAAGATGACGTCATCGTAGACGTTCGCTGGAAGACGTACGGTTGCGCCAGCGCCATAGCCAGCACGTCGATGCTGTCTGAAGTTATCAAGGGTATGAGCCTTCGGGAAGCCTACAATATCAAGCCTGATGACATCGTGAGTCGGCTCGGAGGCTTGCCTGACAATAAAATTCACTGTTCGGTTCTGGGTGATAAGGCTCTGCGAGCCGCGATAGACGACTACCTGGCCCGAAACAACCGAAAAGGTGAGTTCATCAATGAAGGTGTTACCATAATCTGTACCTGCCTGGGTATTAGCGATAGGGATATTGAAGAAGCAGTAAAGCAAGGTGCCAGAGACTGGGAAGGCTTGCAGGAACGAACCAAAATAGGCACGGTATGTGGAGGCTGCAAAGGTAGCGCTATGGATCTGCTCCACGAATACGTGCACATTTTTGCCAACTGATGCCTACTGCGAAAGGCGTTGCACCGACTGTAACCCTGGACGACGCGCTTGCGTTCCAGTCTGTAGTGCTTGAGTTTTACAGGCTCAATGGACGTGATTTTCAGTGGCGCCGGACTCGCGATCCTTGGTCCATACTCGTTTCTGAAGTAATGCTCCAGCAGACCCAGACGCACCGAGTTGCGCCAAAGTTCGAATCGTGGATGAAACGATTCCCCGACGCGGAGAGCCTGGCGAACGCGTCTGTCGCGGAAGTCTACGACGCGTGGCGGGGGCTTGGTTACAACTCGCGGGCGCTTCGATTGCGTGAAAGCGCCGCTGCGTGCGTACGCGACTATGGCGGGCAACCCCCTGCGGACGAGCGTTCTTTGATCGGGCTTCCAGGCGTAGGTCGATACACCGCCAGGGCGGTGCTCGCGTTCGCTTTCAATATTCCGGGCATTGTGATTGAAACAAACATCAGAACAGCTCTCATCCTGCA
>JAFGUM010000457.1 GCA_016938515.1 Spirochaetales bacterium
ACGTCGCTGACTACGGTACTGGGGCTGCTCGTCATACCGGCGTGCATGGCGCTGGCCACGGCCGTGTTCTGAGGCTAGTTCATCGAACCTTGTGCTTGTGCATTTTCCATACAGGCGACGGTGGTTCTGTATTCTAGAAACTACCACCAGTAGTATAGCTGAAAAGGCAGCACCAAGGTTCGATGAACTACATAGGGCTACCGCTTGCCCTGGTCGTAAATCTCGCCAGCCGCCTTCGGACCAACCGTCTTGCCCGCAAACACGACAAGCGCCACTATGGTCAACACGTACGGCAGGATGTAGAACACTTCCTGTGGCAGAGCCGCGAGGAAGGTTATGTCCTTGGCGTAGTACGACAGTATCTGCGCGAACCCGAAGAACAAGCCAGCGCCGAGGACGCCCCACGGGCTCCACTTGCCAAACACGAGCGAGGCGAGAGCTATAAAGCCCGTGCCGTGTATAGAGGAGACCGTGTACTGGATATCCTGCGTCAGCACCATGGTCGCTCCGGCCAGGCCTGCAAACGCTCCCGATATGACCACACCCGCGTAGCGAATGGCGTACACGTTGATGCCCATGGACGCGGCCGCCTGCGGATGCTCTCCGCACGAGCGCAACCTGAGCCCGAACGGTGTTTTGAAGACAACAAACCACGTACCTACGACGAGGGCCATGGCAACGTAGAAGGTGGGGTAAATTTCATGGAACAGTATGGGGCCAATGACGGGCAGCTTTTCCAGCAGTGGTACCGTAATTTTGCGTAGCCCCGAGCTGAAAGCGCGAGTCCGTTGCTGGTTGAACAGTATCTGACACAGGTACACCGTCATACCACCCGCCAAAATATTGAGGGCGGTGCCGGATATAACCTGGTCGGCCTTCAGATTGATGCTCGCGAAGGCGTGGAGCAGCGAAAAAACCATGCCTGCCATGATGCCTACGAGCAAGCCTATCCAGGGGGCGAGCGG
Organism: Spirochaetales bacterium; assembly: GCA_016938515.1. GTDB lineage: Bacteria > Spirochaetota > Spirochaetia > Treponematales > UBA12059 > SZUA-370. The sequence continues at coordinate 966 of JAFGUM010000457.1, forward strand.
GGTTATCGGCTCGAGCACGACGGTGATGGCCGCCCCCGCGAAGGCTCCAACCATCATGATGCCCTCGAGGGCTATGTTGACTATACCCGACCGTTCACTGAAGAGGCCACCCAGCGCGGCCATGATGATTGGCGCAGCGAACATGAGCGCGATCGGGAACATTTCCAGAATCAGGTTGATGCTCATACTCCCGCCTCCCCGGCACTCTCTCCCGCCGCCGAGGCGAGCTTGTCGGCTCGCTTCCCCCTGAGGAGGTCAACGATGCGCTCCAGGCCCAGCTTCATAGCCACGAACATGACTATGGACGCCTGGATAATACCGCCTATCTCCCGCGGTATGCCCGCCGACTGCATAAGCGGACCCGCCGACTTGAGCACGCCGAACAGCAGGCCAGCTAGCAAGATACCCGGCGCCTGCGTCATGCCGACGAGAGCCACGGCGATGCCGTCAAAGCCGTAACCCTCGGCAGCCGGCAGTGCCCTGCCGAAGCTGAAGGTTCCGGTCGTGATTATGGCGCCGGCGAGCCCCGCGAACGCGCCGGCTATGACCATGGACATGACTATATTGCGATCCACCTTCATGCCAGCGTACTTGGCGGCATCCTTGTTGAAGCCAACCGCGCGCAAGCCGTAGCCAAAGGTGGTTTTTTCAAGGATAAACCAGAACGCCAGCACAGCCATGATGACGGGTACGAAACCCCAGTTAAGGCGGGAGCCATTGGTGAGATTGGCAAGCCACGGGTCCTTGAGCAGGGCGGTTACGGGGAACTCAGCGGTCTTTACGCGGTCTACCGAGCCGAATACGTTGAGGATGGTCCAGTTGTTGACGTGCAGAGCCGTGTAGTTGAGCATGATGGTGACGACAACCTCGTGCACGTTGAAGCGCGCTTTCAGGTAGCCTGGTATGGCTCCCCAGGCGGCTCCCGCGGCCATGCCCGCGACGAGGACGAGCGGTACGTGTACGAAGACGGGAGCCTTGACCGTAAGCGCTACCGCCGTGGCCGCCAGAGAGCCCATCATCAGCTGGCCTTCCGCGCCTATGTTGAACAGACCGGTACGAAAGGCGAAGCCCACGCACAGGCCGGTGAGGATGATCGGCATGGCCTGTATGACGAGCTCTCCGATGTGCCGTGGGTTGAAGCTGCCGGTGGCGAGGTTGAGACCGGACAGGCCCTGCAGTATGGCATTGAACATCAGCAATGGGTTTTTGCCGGTGATGATGACTACTATTGAGCCTAGCAGGAAGCCCAGGGCAACCGCCAGCAGCGGTATGAGCAGCTTGCTTCGTTTGGCAGCCTTGTCTTGCGTTGATGCCATGCTTATACGGCCTTCCTGAGCGAACCAGACATCATGAGTCCCAGCTCGTTCTCGTCGGTCTTGTCGGCGTCAACCAGGCCGACTATCTCGCCGCCGTATATGACGGCGATGCGGTCAGAGACATCGAGTATCTCGTCCAGCTCAAGGGACACGAGGAGTATCGCCTTGCCATGGTCACGCTCCGCGACGATGCGCTTGTGGATGTACTCGATGGCGCCAACGTCGAGGCCTCTCGTCGGCTGCGCGATTATAAACGCCTCCGGGGAGCGGTCTATTTCCCTGGCCAGGATGGCTTTCTGCTGATTGCCTCCAGACATGGAACGGGCAAACGTGGCTGGACCCTGGCCAGCGCGCACGTCGAACTCCTCTATCAGGCGTTCGGCGTTCTTGCGAATCTCGTTGAAGTCGAGCACGCCGTACCGCGCGTACGGAGCTTTTCCATAGCTGTGAATGACGAGATTTTCGTCGAGGCGGAAGTCGAGGACGAGACCGTGCCGGTGCCTGTCCTCGGGGATGTGCCCCAGCCCGCGATCCAGCCGCTGCCGCACGGGCATTCGCGTAACATCGTGTCCCTTGATCAGGACGTTGCCCGACTCGATTTTGGCAAGCCCGGTAAGCGCCTGTATCAACTCCGTCTGGCCATTGCCGTCTATGCCGCATAGCCCGAGTATCTCGCCACGACGCACCGAGAGCGACAGGTTCTTTACGCCCAGCATATCCTTGCTGTTCTTGACGCACAGGTTTTGTATCTCGAGCACGACTTCACCAGGCTCCGAAGGCCCTTTGTCAACCGAAAAGTTTACCTCGCGGCCCACCATCATCTCTGCCATTCTGGCTTCGCTGGCGTCCCGCACCGCGACGGTGCCAATGAGCCGGCCGCGCCTCAGCACGGTACACGTGTCGGCGACCTCTTTGATCTCCTTGAGCTTGTGCGTGATGAGGAGGATGGTCTTGCCCTCTTCTACCAGCCGCCGCATGATGCCCATCAGCTCGTGTATTTCCTGTGGCGTAAGAACGGCAGTTGGCTCGTCAAAAATCAGTATCTCCGCATCCCGGTACAGCATCTTGAGTATCTCGACGCGCTGCTGCATGCCCACGGATATGTCTTCTATCTTGGCGTTGGGGTCGACGTCAAGCCCGTAGAGGCTGGACAACTCGGCTACCTTGGCCGAAGCCTTTGTAACATCTATCATCAGGCCATTTCGGGGTTCGAGGCCGAGT
>JAFGUM010000458.1 GCA_016938515.1 Spirochaetales bacterium
CTGCGTCCTGGCCGGCGGCCGCGGCACTCGCATGCGCGGGCAGGACAAACTACTACTCAGCTTCTCAGGCGAGCGTCTGCTTTCGCGCATGGCCCGGCACTTGTCGGCGCGGTTTACCGATCTAGTGGCTGTATCGTCGCGCCCCGAGGTTTTTAGCGGCCTTGGGTACCGCGTGGTCCCGGATTCTTACGCCGACGCGGGGCCGATAGCGGGCCTGCACGCCGCTCTGGTGGCGGCCAGGAGCGAGTGGGTGTACCTGCTCGCGTGCGACATGCCGTTCTTTTCTGCCGCGTGGGTCGATTCGCTCGAGAGTGCGATAGCATCGTCCGGCTCAGGGCCGGTAGCGGCGGCCGCGCGTGCTGGGCGCCACTTCGAGCCGTTTCACGCGATGTACCACCGGTCACTCGCGAATAGTATAGAAAACGCTTTCGCAGCAGGTGGCAAGGCCCCCTCGATACAGTCTGTAGTGAGGATGCAACCCGCCTTGCTCATCGAAGCGCCCGATGCTGCAGAACAGCTGTTCCTGAACATAAACACGCCCGAGGAGCTCGCCGAGGCCGAGGCGTTGGCGGTAGCTCGCTCGCAAGAACCAGGCGCCCGTACGATTTGACAGGACGAATAGACGGCTGCATACTGACTCGTCTTCTGTACCTGGTCCATTTGTCATTCTTTTATGTTTTACGATAGTACAAGAGGAGGAAACACAGCATGAGTTCTACAGTAGTCGCGACAAAAGCCGCTCCAGCCGCCATCGGCCCGTATTCCCAGGCGGTCAAGACGGGTTCCCTGGTGTTCTGTTCGGGGCAGCTCGGCCTCGACCCCGCCACAGGCGAGCTCGCCGACGGCGTACGCGCCCAGGCGCAGCGCTCGATGAACAACCTGAAAGCCGTAGCCGAAGCCGCCGGCGGATCGCTTGATTCCATCGTCAAGACGACTATCTTTCTCAAGGACATGGCAGATTTCGCCGTCGTCAACGAGGTGTACGGATCATTCTTCTCCGGCGACAAGCCGGCTCGCTCGACTGTGGCTGTCGCGGCGCTACCCAAGGGCGGGCTCGTCGAAATCGAAGCAATCCTGTCGCTCTAGGCCGCGCATGTACGATTTTGACAGCATCATAGACAGGACGGCCACCGAGGCACTCAAGTGGCATTTCCCGCCGTCGTGTCGTTCCAGCGAGTACAAAGACGTCATAGCGATGTGGATAGCGGACCTGGACATGGCCTCGCCGCCCGAGGTGGTGGCGGCGATAACCGAGCGGGCCGCCCACCCCGTGTACGGGTACTCGAGCAAGCCCGAGTCATTTTTCCAGGCTTACATTGACTGGATGCGCGAACGGTACAACGTGCGCGTCGACCGTTCATGGCTAAGCTTTTCTCCCGGCATCGTGCCCGCCATCGCCACGGCCATACGGGCGTTTACCGAGCGGGGCGACGGCATTGCCATCACGCCACCCGTGTACCACCCGTTCAAGCACCTGATAGAAGACAACGGCCGGCTCGCCGTCGAGGCTCCGCTCGTCGTCCGCGATGGTCGCTACGAGTTTGACCTCGACGCCCTCGACGCTGCGTGCGCACGGTCAAAGATTCTGGTGCTGTGCAGCCCGCACAATCCGGTAGGCCGCGTCTGGACCACGGAAGAACTCGCCGCGGTGGTTGATATTGCCGACCGGCGCGACGTCATCGTCATTTCCGACGAGATACACGCGGACCTCGTATACGCTCCCCATGCGCACGTACCGATGACGGGCTTTGACGAACGCCTGCAGCGCAGGCTCGTGGCGTGCTGGGCTCCCAGCAAGACGTTCAATATCGCCGGCTTGCAGGCGTCGTACATCACGATTCCCGATGAGCGGCTACGCGCCGCCTACGACCGTGAGACGGCGGCCAGCGGCGTGGGTACACCCAACTGCCTTGCCATAGCCGCGGCCGAGGCAGCCTACGGCAAAGGTGGTCCGTGGCTGCAAGAGCTGCTGCCGTATCTGCGCGGCAACTACGAGTACCTGTGCTCTACGCTGGCCGCCAGAGCACCCGCTCTCAAGGTATATCCGTGCGAGGGAACCTTTCTCGCGTGGATAGACTTTTGCGGCGCCGGGCTCAGCGCTGATGTTGGCCCCGAGATTATAGACCGGGCAGGCTTGTGGCTGGACGCCGGCGCCAGGTTTGGCACCGGCGGCGAAGGCTTCGCGCGGCTCAATTTCGGCTGCCCGCGCCCGGTTCTGGAAGAAGCTGTCCAGCGCCTCATCAAGGCGTTTGGCTGAGGCTGACTATCTAGGCCGGAACCATAGACGCTTCCCTGATGATGGCCTCGACGGCAGCCGCCGGGGCCATCTCCGGGGTCGGGTAGCCTTGAACCAGCCCCTTGGCTACGCACAGCTCCGCGAGCAGCACCGTGCCACCCGCCGCGCCCCTGACGGTGTTGTGTGACAGCACCTCGAACTTCCAGCCATGGATGGGGCAGGGGCGCAATCTACCGAGGCTCGCGCTCATGCCGTTGCCGGTATCGCGGTCAAAGCGCGGCTGCGGTCGGTTTGGCGCATCCACGTAGACGAGAGGCCGGGCTGGCGCGCTCGGCAGGCCGAGGCCGTCGGTATCGGCGTCAAACTCCATCCAGGCTCGCATGATGGCCGCCTTGTCTACCGGCTTCTCGAAGGATACCGATACCGCTTCGAGGTGCCCGTCTGTTACCGCGACGCGGTGGCAGGTCGCGCTTACGCCAAACGACGCGCGTTCTACCGTGGCGAGTTCAGGGTTGAGCCGGCCCAGTATCTTGAGCGGTTCGGTTTCCAGCTTCTCTTCTTCTCCCGGGATGTACGGCACCGCGTTGTCTATGAGGTCCATGAA
>JAFGUM010000459.1 GCA_016938515.1 Spirochaetales bacterium
CGCAACCTTTATGGCCGCGGCCGGTCTATACTGGTACGCCCGCCACCGGGGCGTCGTACTACGGAGCCGTATGCTGGGGCCGACTGGCTTCTGCCATGCGGGGACAAAGCGGAGTGTATATGGGTAATCAACCTTCGGTGGCCGCGCAGGTCATCATTTCAATCGTGCCGATCGTCGGCATAGTCATGGGTAGCGCGGTTGTTTTTTTCTACGCGTTGTGGAGCCACCGGGAGCGGATGCTCCGGATAGAGATGGGAACGTACTCGCCGGTTCCTGTAGACCTGGATGCGTTTAGCCTGCTGTCCGGTTTGTTGCTGGTTGCCGTAGGGGCCGCGCTCACGCTGGTGTTCGTGGCTATGGGCGCTTCCGGCTACACCGTGCTCGGCGGTCTTATACCGCTGTCCGTTGGCATCGGCTTGCTGGCGTTTCATTCGTTGCGCGCCTATCGCCGCAGGGCATGAGTCCCCTCGGGTCAGAAGCCTCCGACAAAGACGTTATAGCAAGGGTGCTCGACGGTGACGGTGAGACGTTCGGGGTGCTCGTTCGGAGGTACCAGCGGCGGATTCTGCGCCTGGGTTATGGGTTTTTCCACAACACGGACGAAGCGGAGGACTTTGCGCAGGACGTATTCGTCAAGGCGTACGCGGCTTTGGCGGGGTTCAAGGGGCGTTCCAGCTTTTCCACCTGGCTTACGAGAATAGCGTACAACGCCGGCATCAATGCCAGGCGAAAATCGGGACGCTACGAGCCGCTGGAATCAGACCCCGTCGATACCCGCTCGCTGTCGCCGGAAGATGAGCACATACGGGTGGAGACGGCCGCTGCCCTGCGCAGGGCGATGGCCGGCTTGCCGGAGAAGCAAGCGGTGTGCCTGGATTTATATTTCAGGGAGGGTCTCAAGTACGAAGACATTGGCGTGGTGACCGGGTTTTCTGTCAACACGATCAAGTCGCACGTGTTCAGGGCGAAACGCGAACTGCGCGCGGCCCTCGGTACCGGGGAGGTGTGGCGATGACCTGCAAACGCTTTCTTATCCTGCTTGACGGGTTGGACAACGGAGAACTGCCCCCCGAGATGATCGCGCACGCCCGCTCGTGCCCGGCGTGCGCGCATGAGCTGGATGTCCTGCGTTCAGCCATGAACCTGTACCGCGTTCCCTGCTCCGCCGACTCGGCAGACATCGCGCCGCTGGTCGCCGCTCGGGTACGCGAAGCGCCAACGCCGCGCCGAGCCGTCTCAATGCGCGACTGGCTCGTATCGGGGCTGGTTATTGTAGCTTCGATGGTGCTCATACCGCTACTCGCCGCGTTCCGGCAGCTCAGAGCCGACTATGGCTCCGGCTTTACCGTTTCGGTGTCGCTCGTCTTTGGGCTACTCCTCACCGTGTACGCGAGCCTCTTCGTTATGGGGCACCTCGAGGAGTTCTCAAGGCGCCTCAAGGAACACGACGAGGTGCGCCAGGGCCGTACAGCCTAGTTATTATCGCCGCGGCGTCGCCTTGAGGATCTTGTGCTCGGCGGGGAAGTAGAGGCAACCGGCCGAATCGACCCTGATGTCGTAGATGTGGAAATCGGCGGTTACGCCGTCGATATAGAAACGCAACTTCTCGATGATGCCGTCAGGTCTCACGCGGAACAGCGAATACCCCGCTATGTAGACGCTGCCGTCCGGCCCATAGTCGACTGCATAC
>JAFGUM010000067.1 GCA_016938515.1 Spirochaetales bacterium
GTACAAATCGTCGCCCCTACGCCCAGAAGGGTACCGGCCGAGCTCGACAGGGTGACGTCAAGGCGCCCCAGTTCGTCGGCGGCGGCACCGTATTCGGTCCGCATCCCAGGGATTACTCGTACTCCATCAACAAAAAGGCCAAGCGCCTCGCGATGAAGAGTATCCTGAGTCTCAAGGCGCAGAACGCCACGATGAAGGTCGTTGAGGATTTTTCAGTAGAAACTGGCAAAACCAAGGATCTGGCGACCCTGCTTGCCGGGCTGATCCCCGCGGGCAAGGTGGAGAGAACGGTGGTCATCCTGAAGGACAACGACGCCATGGTGAAGCGCGCCGGGCGAAATATCCCGTGGCTGCACTTCCTGTCGTACAACCGCCTTCGGGCTCACGACCTGTTCTATGGTCGTACCGTGATCGTAATGGAATCCGCGGTACAGAGCCTCAATGAAATGTACGCGGACGAGTAAGGAAGGCCGACGATGCAGTACACCAGTATACTGATTGAGCCGGTTCTCAGCGAGAAGACGAATATTCTTCGCGAGGAAGGCCAGTACGTGTTCCGCGTGGATCCGCGGGCCACAAAAATACAGATTAAAGAAGCCGTAAAAAGGCTTTTTGAGGTGCACCCGATCTCGTGCACGATTATGAACGTCAAGGGCAAGCCCAAGAGGCTTCGTTCTCGCGCGGGCTATACCTCCGCGTGGAAGAAAGCCACCGTTCGGCTCGCCAAGGGTGAGACGATCAAGGCTTTCGAAGGCGCGTAAGAGGAATAGGGGAATACTATGGCTATCAAGACATTCAGGCCGATAACCCCCGGACTCAGGCACCGGGTGCAGGTGGTGAACGAAGCGCTCACCGTCGGCAACGTGCCGGAGAAGTCCCTGACGAAGGGCAAGAAGCAGAACGCCGGTCGCGCCTCCAACGGTCGCATTTCGGTGCGACGCAAGGGTGGCGGTCATAAGAGGAAGTATCGTGTCATAGACTGGCGGCGCGACAAGTTTGGCATACCTGGGAAGATCGCGACGATTGAATACGATCCCAACAGGTCGGCTAACCTGGCGCTTGTTCACTATGTCGATGGAGAGAAGCGCTATATCATCGCGCCGCGTGGCCTAGCTGTTGGGCAGGTGGTGATGAGTGGAGCCACGGCTCCTATTGAGGTTGGCAACGCATTGCCGCTTGAGAACATCCCGGTGGGCTTTACGGTGCACAATGTCGAGCTAACCCTGGGCAAAGGCGCACAGCTGGCTCGTTCGGCCGGCGCCGGTGCGCTTATTGTTGGCTCTGATGGCGACTACGTTACGCTGAAGCTGCCGTCGAACGAGCTCAGGCTGGTGTTCAAGAAGTGCATAGCTACCATTGGTGGCGTGGGCAATGAAGACCACATGAACGAACGCTTCGGCAAAGCCGGTCGCGTGCGCTGGCTTGGCAAGCGCCCGCGGGTTCGTGGTGTGGCTATGAACCCGGTGGATCACCCGCATGGTGGTGGTGAAGGCCGCGGCAAGGGTTACAAGCAGCCGGTTACCCCGTGGGGCCAGCCTTGTAAGGGTTACAAGACGCGCGACCCGCACAAGCCGTCGAGCCGCTTCATCGTCAAGCGCCGCAAGTGAAAGGATAGGAGCGAACCGTGTCCAGGTCAGTAAAGAAGGGTCCGTTCATAGAGAAGAGCCTCTACAAGAAGATAATCGAGGCTTCAAAAGCCGGAGACAAGAAGGTTCTCAAGACCTTTTCCAGGTGCTCCACGATCATCCCCGAGATGGTCGGTCTCACCTTGTCGGTGTACAACGGCAAGAGCTGGGTGCCGGTATACGTAACCGAGAACCTCGTTGGCCATAAGCTTGGCGAGTTCTCACCTACACGAATATTCCGTGGGCACGCCGGCTCCGACAAGAAAGCCGACAGGAGGTAGGTGGCTACCATGGTAAAGAATACCGGCTACCAGGCGTGTGCCAAGTATCTCAAGGGCTCGCCTTCAAAAATCAGGCCTGTGGCGGATCTGGTCCGCAACAAGCCGTATACAGAGGCTGTAGCGATTCTGGAGCATATGCCCCAGAAGGGCGCTGCTCTTATAAAGAAGGTTGTTGTCTCGGCGGCGTCAAACGCGTTGAACAAGAACAAGAAGCTTGGCGAGGATATGCTATACATTCGCGAGCTGCGTGTCGATGACGGCCCCCGTATGCGCCGTGTCTGGTTCAGGGCGCGGGGCAGGGCTGATATGCTCGTTAAACAGATGTGCCACATCAGCGTGGTTGTCGACGAAATAGCCAGGGCGGAGGCGTAACGTGGGTCAGAAAGTAAATCCAATCGGTCTCAGGATCGGTATCAACAAGGATTGGAAATCGCGCTGGTACGTCGACCCCCGCGACTACGCTAAGACTCTGCATGAGGATCTGGCGCTGCGCAAGCGTATGTACCAGCTTCCCGAGGCCAAGAATGCTGATATATCCGAGATAGAGATAGTCAGGCATCCGCAGAAGGTTACGATTGTAATTCATACAGCGAAGCCTGGTGTGCTTATAGGCCAGAAGGGCGCCAACATAGAGCGCATAGGTCTTGAGCTGCAGAAGTACGCTTCCAAGAAGATCAACATAAAGATCAAGGAAGTTAAGAAGGTTGAGACAAACGCCCAGATAGTAGCGCAGGGTGTGTGCCGTCAGCTCGAAGGCCGTGGCTCGTTCAGGCGCACCATGAAAATGGCCGTTGGCTCCGCTATGAAGGGTGGCGCGCAGGGTTGCAAGGTGCGCATGTCTGGTCGACTCGGTGGTGCCGACATGAGCCGCACCGAAGAGTACAAAGAAGGCCGCGTGCCGCTTCACACTCTTCGTGCCGATATCGACTACGGGTTTTACGAGGCCCAGACTACCTACGGTAAAATTGGCGTAAAGGTCTGGATTTGCAAGAGCGACAACGCGATGATGGGCGATAAAAAAGAAGACGCGGGGCTCATGCCCGGCAGGCCCAGGCGCGATCACGGCGAGCGATCTGATCGAGGAGCTCCGCGAGGTCCCAGGACCGGCGGCTTCGGTGGTCGTGGCCCGCGTGACGCCGCTCCGCGCGAAGCGAGGAGCTAGAACATGCTTGCACCCAAGAGAGTTAAGCACCGCAAGGTGCAGCGAGGCAGATCCAAGGGCAACGCGACCGCCGGCAACGAAGTCTCGTTTGGCGAGTTTGGCCTGGTATGCCAGGAAGCCATCTGGATTACCAGCCGGCAGATAGAAGCCGCTCGTGTGGCATTGAACAGGTCTATCAAGCGCGGCGGCAAGTTGTGGATCAGGATTTTCCCTGACAAGCCGTACAGCAAGAAGCCGCTCGAAGTGCGCATGGGCAAGGGCAAGGGTGGACCGGAATACTGGGTGGCGGTAGTGCGCCCGGGAACAGTCATGTTCGAGCTTGCGGGTGTTCCCCGTGAAGCGGCTGCCGAGGCCATGCGTCTCGCCGGCAGCAAGCTGCCGATCAAGACCAAGTTCGTGGTCCGCGCTGACATGGAGATGGAGTAAGCGGATGAAAAATTCGTTCAAGGAGCTGAAGCTCGAAGAGCTGAAGGCAAAGCGAGAGGAACTAGGCAAGAAGTACCTCGATCTGCGCTTCCAGATGGTCATCGGGCACGTTGAAAACCCGTTGATGAAGCGGACTATGCGTCGGCAGATAGCCAGGCTCAATACGCTCATAGCCGAGCGCGAGAGAACTGCTAGTGACAGCGCCGGGGCCAGGGCCTGATGGAGGGCGGTATCATGGAAGGTACGGAAGACAAGGTCAGGAAAGACAAGCCGGTTCTGCAGGGCATCGTCGTAAGCGACAAGATGGATAAAACCATCGTCGTGGAAATCATGATGCGCAAGCTGCACCCGCTGTACAAGAAGTACTTGACCCGTAGCAAGAAGGTCAAAGCACACGATGAGAAGAACGACGCGAAGACGGGTGACGTCGTCAGGGTTGTTGAGACTCGCCCGCTGTCGCGTGACAAGCGATGGCGCTTGGCTGAAATCATCGAGCGCGCAAAGTAATCGTCGGAGAGGACCGGTATGATACAGGTTGAAACCAGGCTTAACGTCGCGGACAACTCCGGCGCCAAAACGGTGCAGTGCATCAAGGTGCTCGGTGGGTCAAAGCGTCGTTACGCGTACGTCGGCGATATTATAGTAGTGGCCGTCAAGGCGGCCCTGCCTAATTCCGCCATCAAGAAGGGAACCGTCGAGAAGGCCGTCGTCGTGCGGGTACACAAAGAGTACCGCAGACCAGACGGAACCTACATCAGGTTCGACGACAACGCCTGCGTCATCATTGACGCGAACAAGAACCCGAAGGGCAAGCGCATCTTCGGTCCGGTAGCCAGGGAACTGCGCGACAAGGACTACATGAAGATCGTATCGCTTGCTCCCGAGGTCCTCTAAGGAGCGGGCGATGACTGACACGAATGTCAAGACGAAGCTTAAGAAAGAAGATCTTGTGCAGGTCATCTCCGGTAGGGAGAAGGGCAAGCAAGGAAAGATCGTGCGGATAGATCGCGTTAAGGGTCGCGCAATCATTCAGGGGCTCAACATGGTAAAAAAAGCCATGCGCAAGAAGAACCAGAATGATAAGGGCGGCATTATCGAGATTGAAGCGCCGATACGGCTCTGCAACATGATGATCGTATGCAAGAAATGCGGCCCGACCAGAGTCGGCTACAAGATAGAGGGTGACGCGAAAAAGCGCGTCTGCCGCAAGTGCGGGGAGGCGCTCTGATGGCCGAGAAGCAGAAGAACGCGTACGTTCCGAGACTAAGGAAGATATACGCAGAAAAAGTAGCTCCAGAACTCAAGAGCGAGTTTGGCTACTCTTCTGTGATGCAGATTCCTAAATTGGTCAAGGTTATCGTATCGATGGGCGTGGGAGAGGCGAAAGAGAATAAAAAGATTCTCGACGCCGCGGTAGAAGACGTGGGCATCATCACCGGCCAGAAAGCCGTGAAAACGAAGTCCAGGAAATCCATCGCCACGTTCAAGATCAGGGAAGGCCAGGAAATTGGCTGTCGTGTGACGCTACGTGGAGCCCAGATGTGGGAATTCCTCGATCGTCTGGTTAATGTCGCGTTGCCGCGCGTTAAGGATTTCAGGGGAGTTAACCCGAACGCCTTCGATGGTCACGGCAATTACTCGATGGGCCTTACAGAACAGATCATCTTCCCGGAAATAGACTACGATAAAATCGAGAAGGTGATGGGCATGAACGTGGCCATCGTAACGAGCGCCCGTACGGACAAAGAGGCTAAAAGCCTTCTTGCCAAAATGGGCATGCCGTTCAGGAAGTAGGAGAGGGATTAATGGCCAGGAAAGCAATGATGCTGAAGGCGCTCGCCAAGCCCAAGTATATGACCAGGCACGTGAACAGGTGCAAGATTTGCGGTAGGCCGCGTGGCTATCTGCGAAAATTCGACATGTGCCGTATCTGCTTCCGGAAGCTCGCGAGCGAGGGTCTCATTCCGGGCGTAACCAAATCGAGCTGGTAGGAGGACTGGAATGAGCGTTTCCGATCCCATCTCCGACATGCTGACCAAGGTCCGCAACGCGAGCATGGCTCGCCACGAGAAGGTAGATATCCCGACCTCGCGGCTAAAGCTCGAGATCGTCAAGATTCTCAAGACTGAAGGCTTTATCAAGAACTTCAAGAAGCTTGTACAGGAGGGCCAGAATTTCATTCGGGTTTTCCTCAAGTATGATGAAGAAAATGAGCCGATAATCCACGGCATTGAGAAGGTTTCCAAACCTGGCCGCAGGGTTTATACCGGGTACAAGGGTTTGCCGCGCGTACACAACGGGTACGGCACCCTGATCGTCTCAACCTCTGAAGGTGTGACGACCGGCAGGAAGGCCGCCGAGAAAAAAGTCGGTGGCGAGCTCATCTGCTCCATCTGGTAATAGAGGGGAACCGCCATGTCGAGGATAGGCTATAAGCCGATAACGGTACCGAAGGGCGTGAAGATCGCCGTACAGGGAAACACGGTAAACGTGGAAGGCCCCAAAGGCAAGCTGTCAGAACAGCTGGCTACATCGCTCGTAACGATAGCGATCAATGGCGAGGAAATCGCCGTAGATCGGGCGAACGATGAGAAGCAGACCAAGGCTTTTCACGGACTGTACCGCAATCTGATCAATAATATGGTTATCGGCGTCACGGAGGGTTTCAAGAAGACCCTCGTTATAAACGGAGTCGGCTTCAAAGCCGAGGTGCAGGGCCCGATTTTAGTGCTCAGCCTCGGTTATTCCAGCGACGTATACGTCGGTATTCCGGCGGGGCTCAGCGTCACCACCGAGGCGAACAACCAGAAGGTAGTCGTTTCGGGGATAGACAAGCAGCTCGTAGGCCAGTTCGCGAGCGAGATTCGCGGGCTGCGCAAGCCTGAACCTTATAAGGGCAAGGGTGTGCGCTACGAGACCGAGACCATCCGCAAGAAGGTCGGCAAGACCGGCGTTAAGTAAGGGACGGCCATGAGCACGAAAGAACTTTCCGAGAAGATTCGGCGACGAGGGGCACGCAAGGTGCACGTTCGCAAAAGCATAAGCGGTACCGCCGAGCGCCCGCGGCTGACGGTTTTCAGGTCCAACAAGTATCTGTATGCGCAGGCTATCGATGACGAGGCCGGTGTCACGCTCGCGGCGGCGAGTACCCTGGAGGAAGCTCTGAAGGGTGCCAAACCTACCGTTGAGACTGGCGCAAAGCTGGGCGAGCTTATAGGCGCGCGGCTTGGCGAGAAGAAGATTGAAGCCGTCCTGTTCGACAGGAATGGATACAACTATCATGGCGTCATCAAGGCGATCGCTGACGGAACCCGCAAGGCCGGGATCAAATTCTAGGGGGAACTCGTGGATAGAAGAGACAGGGATGACAGGTCCCGCGATATCTACGTCGAGAAGCTTGTCAAGCTGAACCGCACGGCCAAGGTCGTAAAAGGCGGTCGCCGGTTCTCGTTCTCGGCCCTGACCGTCGTCGGCGACAGGAGCGGCAACGTAGGCTACGGTTTTGGTAAAGCCAACGACGTTACGGAAGCTATACGCAAGAGCATCGACAAGGCCAAGAGGAACATGGTCAAGCTTCCTATGAAGAATGGCACCATACCTCACGACGTAGTTGGTGAGTACAAGGCTTCACGGGTCATCATGAAGCACGCGTGCCCCGGTTCCGGCATTATCGCCGGCGGAGCGGTGCGGGCCATCATGGAAGCAGGCGGCGTAACAGACATTCTCGCCAAGAGCGTAGGTAGCCGTTCAGCGATCAACGTGATCCGGGCCGTTTTCAATGGCGTCGAGAATATCCTCGACGCGCGCGCTGTCGCCCACAATCGCGGCAAAGCGCTCAAGGATATGTGGGGTTGATGAAATGGCCGAACAAATTGTCATAAAGCTCGTACGGAGCACCATTGGTCGAAAGCCAGCCCAGCGGGCAACGGTCCGGTCACTTGGGCTGCGCAAGATCAGTTCAACCACGATTCAGGAGGCTACGCCTTCTATACTCGGCATGGTCAATACGGTAAAACACCTCGTAGAGGTTACACCCTACGAACCGGGCCAGGAGCAGAAGAAATGAGCGACTTCAACCTACACCCCCCCGTGGGCGCGACACACCGCAAGAAAATTGTCGGTCGCGGCCAGGGTTCCGGTCTTGGTAC
>JAFGUM010000460.1 GCA_016938515.1 Spirochaetales bacterium
CACGGTGTTTTTGCCCAGTATCGTGTTGGGGCCGTGCTTGAACTCGGCGGCATCGTATCCTTCCGCGTGGTTGAGGACGACCTCTCGTATTTTAAGCGCCGCTTCGCGAGCCAGACCAAACAGTCCGGTACCCAGCGTGTGCAACGATGGTTTCAGGTACAGGCTCCTGGCGACCTCGTCTATAGTCGGTGGAGACAAGCGCAGCGTATCTGTCATCAGCGCCTTGGCCGTGGCTACGGCTTCGCGCACCCTGGTCTCTGGCTGCGAGTACGACGCCGCGAGGAGGTACAGGATGACGAGCTGGTTGACGAAGGATTTTGTAGCCGCGACCGCTATTTCCGGCCCGCACAGTATGGGCAGGTAGAAGTCCGATAGCTCCTGCGGGATGCGGCTGTTCTCGTTGTTGACGAGGGACACGCGCTTTATTCGGGGGTGGGTTTCAGCCACGTCCTTGAGGATGTCCACGAGATCCTTGGTTTCACCGGACTGTGACACCGCGAGCAGCAGGTCCGCATCGGAAAGGCTGTCCATGTACGCGCTGCGAAACTGCCCCGGATTGCACGGGAATATGGGAACGCCGGACAAGCCGTTCCAGAAGTACGCCGCCGTCAGGGCCGCGTGGTAGGAAGTACCGGAGGCGACCATGTACACCGTGCCGCCCGATTTGCGGCTCTCGCGTATCCTGTCGGCCAGTTCGCGCGCGTAGCGGGTTACTGCGCGGCGCTTGCGCCAGATAAGAGCCAGGTCGACGAGGGCCAGGTCAAAAGCCCGCGCCGGTCGTGCCCTGGCTATGTCTGCCAGTAGTACAGCCTCGTCGGAATGGAAGGCCGAGCGGCCAGCCACCGGTTCCCTGGCCGCGGGTGACGCGTTGACGCGTGCGGCCAGGTTGCGCCACTCCGGCGAATCTGCCACCGCGTCGAACCCGGCGCCGAGCGCGTCGTCGTCCCGGTGCGAGGACAGGGCGCAGACCCGGTCCAGCAGGTCCTTGGCTACGTCGCGGCTGTCTTCGAGGAAAGAGGAGAGCGCTTCTTCTCGCGGCTCTGAAAAGTAGTACCGGGCGATGGTGTCCACATTGTCGGGAGCGGAGAAAATCTCCTGTTCCATATAATATTTATATCGCGGATCAAGGCCGGTGTCCCGGACGTTCAACCTGGATCGCCTGAGCCGGGGTTCGGAGAATCGCGCCTCGCCGTGCAGGCTGAAGACGAGGTAACGGTCGTGCGTGTACCAGAGCCCCTCGCCCTCGGCCAGCGGTATCAGCATCGGCGTCTTGGCAATAACCGAGGTGAGGTCGCTGGAGACGACTACAAAGCCGCCGTCGGCGTCCTGGCCCATGCCCGCGTACAGCGACGAGCCTGATTTGATGGCAAACACGCCCGGTACCTGGGGGTCGGCGACCGCGGCCGCGTACGAACCGTCGGCTTCTGCTTCTGCCTTGCGTATCGCGTCGATGATGAGCAGCGCCTCGTCGGGAACCGGCGCGCTGAGACCTGAAGCGGCGTACGCGCGTCGCATCTCGCCCAGGGCTTTCTTGGGGGACGCCTTGTTTGCGGCCCAGTGGTCTTCTACCAGGTGTACGATGATCTCCCCGTCGTTGTCGGACACGACGTGGTGGCCACGCGCCGTCAACCCGGTTTTGAGGGAGTCGGTGTTGGATATGTTGCCGTTGTGCGCGCCGACCATCTCAACTTTGCAGCGCACGTGGTGGGGTTGGCTGTTTACG
>JAFGUM010000461.1 GCA_016938515.1 Spirochaetales bacterium
CCCGCGCGCAGCGGGTCAAGCCGAAGGCTTGAGCTGTGAGCACGGGGCGAAGCCGCGGAGCGGTGTCCGCTCCAGCGACAGTTAGGCCGCGCCCAGCGCTCGCCTACTTGTAAGCTATACCTGCGCTCGCCGGACCAGCCAGCGGAACTACGTCGATCTTTGTAAAACCCGCCGTACGACACCATTGGGAGAAGTCGCGGCCAGTGAAGTCGAACGCCTCCCCGAACTCGATGAGCATGTTGAGTGACATCATGAGACCAAATGCATTCTCCCGCCTAGCGTCGTCGATCAGGTTCTCGATGACCACGAACGCGCCCCCGGGTGGCAAGGCATCATATACGGCTCGGATCAAATGCATCTTCTTGTCCATGCTCCAGTCATGCAGGATCATTCCCATCGTCACTACGTCCGCGCGTGGCAGCGGCTCGGTCAGAAAATCGACCGATTGTGCCGTGACCCTATCTGACAGCCCGGTCGCAGCGATCTTACGCTCAGCGATCGTGGTCACAACAGGAAGATCCGCCGTGATGCATCGAACATGGGGATGCCGGTTCGCCACAATCATGGAGAGTTGGCCGGTAGCCCCGCCTACATCGCACAGCGTGGCGTATTGAGAGAAGTCAAACTTTTCGGCGAAGGCCTGAAAGTTCGCCGCAGAGATACCCGCCATCGCGTCCATGAACTGCTCGAGGCGCTTAGGGTCTCGATACAGCTCGACAAACATCGGTGCCCCGCTTTGTTTGCTCTCGTTCTGAGGCCGACCGCTCTTCAGAGCTTCAGTCAGGTCGCCCCAGAACGGATACAAGCGGGCATTGGCCATCTCGAGGAAATCACCGAGATAGGCTCGACTCGAACGATCAAGAAAGAACGCGGTCTCGGCTGTGTTCCGATAGCGGGCTCCCGCACCGTCTCCATCACGCTGCAGAAAGCGAAGGGCTACGAGCGCATCGAAGAAGTCCGGATTGGCTCGTGGATGTAGCCCGAGCGCGGCTTGCAGCTCTTCGGCGGTCATGGAGTTGGAACCCAAACGGGTAAAGAGGCCCAACTCTACCGCGGACAGAAGCGTCTTGGCGGGCCAGAAACCCATGCCGACGTCCATGATGCGTGCCGGAGACAATTCATCCATGACTGCGCTCCTTCCGGTTGCTGTTTTGGTGCGGCCTAACATGAAATAGCCTCCCTAAACAGGGTCTTATCATGCGCCATGTGTGGTGGATAAGCCATTTTTAATCCTCTTAAATCCGCGTTTTCTCAATGATCTGCTATTTTTAGCAGGGTCAATAGCTTCTGGTCTTATACCCCTTTCCAAAATAACTGGCAAGCCTAAACCAGGGCAAATCAGGGCACAAGCGCGCCATGATTTTTCGCGAAAGCTGAAATGGGGTCCGTCCGATTTCAGCAGTGAAAAGTACATGGCGATTCTTGCCTGCGGCGGCCCGCGTTCGTCCTGCGTCCGCCCCGGCTTCGCACGATGCGCTCCGCCCTGGCGCCCACACTGACTGGACGCCGTGTCGGGATGCCTTGTATTTTGTCTCCACCCTCGCTCTCGCTCGGACTCCGACAAAACACCCGGCCCTACGGCTACGCGGGGGTCGTCGTACACCGCTCCGCTGCCGCTACGCTTCCTGTACTCCTCCCTTGCACCTCAGCTCCCGACCCGTTAAGCGGCGCGATGTCAGGAGCGTCCGCTGGAGTGAAAAGTTAGATGCGCAACCCACAATATCTTTCCGTTTTACCCGCTCAGGGCGCTCTGCGCTCAGGTTCTCGGGGAGAAGCGGCAGTCAGCTCCGCGATGCGCCGGACCACGAAGTCCGCGGCGAGGCGACCGGTCTCGGCAGCCCCATTCATGAAGCCGTAGAAGGCGTCGCTCAAGTGCTCACCGGCGAAGACGAGATTGCCGGCATGGACCTCCTGGCGTTCCTCGGCGTTTTCGGATTCGATCCAGAACAACCCACCGAACTCAGTGAGCTGGCCAGGCTTAAAATTAGCGTAAGCCCCACGTGTGAAACGACTCTGGCTCCAGCGCGTGCGCAGGAACCTGTCGGTGGAGGCGGCCCCGACCCCTGGCATGATTCCATCGAGCCGCCGTA
>JAFGUM010000462.1 GCA_016938515.1 Spirochaetales bacterium
AGGCCAACGCCCTTGGTCAGGTGGCCGCCGCCGCCCGAGCCGCGGTACGAGTTGATGGCCACCGAGTAGGTTTTAGCCAGGTCGAACGGGGTGCCGTCGGCCATCGAGATGATGGTTACGCGCGACCCCACCGGCTTTGATACGTCTACGGTGTACTTGACGCCCGCTATGCTGTCGTAGTTGTACGCGCGGGTAACGGTGTCGTAGTTGTTGTAGCGCGCGTTGAAGATGAGCTTGCCGTCCTTGTCCTTGAGGAACGCTATCAGGTGGTCATCGGGTCCGGTCATCGTGTTGAACTGGCCGCCGTAGGTAAACTCCATGAACTTCTTTATCTGTTCGCCGGTGAGGTCCATCGTGTACATGAAGTTCTCGTACTTGTACAGGCTGAACATGTCGCGAACCTTGATGGTGCCGTCGGTCGTCGTCGGCAGGTACGCGTTCTGGTCGAGCGGCGCTGCGAACGAAATCTGCGCGGGCTTGAGGCCCATGGCCGGGTCGGCGCACAGTTCCAGCTGGATTCGGTGGATCAGGTCGACGAAGGCGGAGTCGCCGAACAGCGCGTCGTCGCTGTGGATCTTGCCTTTCATCGTGCCGATCGGGCGCTCAACCCAGTCCATCAGCTCGGCTTTGGCCGGATCGAACGTGGCCAGGAAGGCGGGATCGGCCGCGACGCCCTTCATCGGCACGAGGCTGCCCGAGAGGCTCTTGTTCCAGGATTTGCTTTCCTTGTTCCACGTCAGTTCCATCTCGACGACCGCGACGTTCTTGGCCGCGTCGAGGGCGCCGTAGATTGGTACTATCTTGCCCGACGGATCCTTGACGTCCATGTCCTTGGCTTTGGTGGCGGGGTTGAAACCCTTGCCTTCCCAGCCCGCGTGGTCGTGCCCTACGAAAATAAAGTCAAACCCGGCTACCCGCTCGACGACGAGTTGGCTGCCGCTCTCGTTCCTGGGGGTATCGGCTGTCTGCCCGCCGTACGTGTAGTCGACGCCGGCGTGGAAGAGCCCGATGAGGATGTCCGGTTTTTCCTTTTCCTGGATGATGGGAACCCAGCGCTTCGCCGCGTCAACCATATCCAGCACGTCCATGCCTTCCCAGAACGCCTTGGGTAGCTGCTCGGTGATCTTGGGCTCGATAAGCCCGAGCACTGCTATCTTGACGCCCTGGCGGGTAATGATGGCGTACGGCGGGAAGTAGGGCTCGTCGGTTCCTTCCTTGTTGATGTTGGCGCATATCATCGGCGCGTCTATTTCCTCGACGAGCTTGTCGTAGACGGGGTGACCAGCTTCTATATCATGGTTGCCCATCGTGACGACGTCGTAGTCGAGGTAGTTCACCACTTCGCTCCAGATATGGGGAACGTCCGTCTTCTGGAAGTTGTAGTAGTACACGGTGGGTTGACCCTGAAGCGCGTCTCCATTTTCCATGAGTACAACTTCTCCGCCTTTGGCGCGTTCCTGGGCTATCAGCGTTGCTACCTGGGCCATCGACGTCTCGAGCGGTTTGCCCGTAATGAAGTTGTACGGGAAAATGGCGCCGTGGATATCGGTAGTCTCGATGAACGTGATCTTGAGCGGCGTCTCGGCGAACTGCTCAAACGGGTGCGCGCACGATGCGATCGAGCCCGCGATCAGCAACGCCGCGAGAATGACGAGAACAGCCCGTGCTGTCCTGAAGGTCTTGCGCATACATTCCTCCTCGTCCAGATTCCTTCATCCCCAATGGAGAAGGGGAATAGATTATAAACCCGCTTTAATATTCACGGCTATGAAATGTTTGAATTTGGTTAAAAATCCAGAAACCGGCGTCAGATCGACGGGAGCACGTTCTAGCCAGTTCGCCCGTGCTCGGCCAGCCACGAGGCGATGTGCGCGGCTATGGCCCGGCGCTCACGTTCAGACAGCGCCCTGCCAAAGCGGATGGAGCTGGCGCCGGTTTCGAGCACGACGTCGCGCTCCCGCCGGCCATTGGTGGTGACGTTGGCGTACTCGACGCGGCAGGAGCCGAGGTCTGACAGAGGCCACGAGCGGGTCTTCTGCCTACCCAGGAACGATTCGGTGTAGACGAGCCCGGTTTCAGGGCTCATGGTAAGTTCGACGCGGCTGAGCGCCGGCTTGAGCAGCACCCGGAGCATCACGAAGCCGACCGCCCAGAACGGCAGCGAGAACATCGCGAAGAAAATGGGGGCTCCCATCGTCAGCGCCGACACGGTCCAGAACGCGACGAAGCCCAGCCAGAACAGCGTGAAGCCGCCGGAGAACAACATTGCCGGCGAGTTGAAGCCGACGCGTGGTATGGTCAGGCTGAACAGTTCCGGCGACGACGAGACGACGACGCGGCTGTCCGAGGGCAGTTGCGCGTCTGTGGGGACAGAGCCCGCGCGCGCCGCGGTTCCGTAGGCGCTGGTGACTGGCGCGCCGTCATCCGGCGGGGCACCGAACACCGGCTCGGGGTAGTAGTCGCGCGAGCCCTGCGCCTGTTCCTCGATGGCCCGCGCAATCCTGTCTGCAAACTTCATCGCGATACCGCCGGCCAGGGGCTGCGCGTCCGGTGTCTCCGCTGCCGGAGCCGACGGGACAGGCACCGGCAGTATACCGCGCAGAATGGCGGCGGCGTCGTTTGGCGGCAGGGTGCGCAGCGACTCGTCGGGCTCGAGGTACGCGTTGATGACGAAACGCAGCCGATCTGACAGCTCGACCGCCGCGCAGGGGTCGGGCTTCATGCCTGTGTACGGCCAGTCTGAGGGGGGCCGCCTGGTCGCGATAAAGGCGGCGGTCGCCGCGGCGGCGTACAGGTCCGACCGTATCGTGGCCCTGCCGGATACCTGCTCGACTGGCGCGTAGCCGGCTGTGCCGACCATCGTCGAGCTGTCGCGCCACGCGAGCATAACCGCGTCCTGCACGCCCGAGAAGTCGACCAGAGCGAGCGTGCCGTCCGGCCTGAGTATGATGTTCTTGGGGTTGACGTCGCGGTGGATGATGGGCGGCCTGAGCGCGTGGAGGTACGCCAGTATGTCCAGCAGCCCGGCGAACAGCCGCTCGATGTCGGCTTCGGCGAAGCGCCTGCCCGACGCTATAACCTCGTCGAGGCTGGTGCCCGGGATGCGCTCCATCACCAGCACGAAGCTGGCGTCGTCTGGGCGGAAGGCGTCGATGTACCTGGGGATGGCGGGGTGCGCCAGCGACTTGAGCGCGTCAGCTTCAGCCTGTATCCTGTCCAGGGCTTTCCAGTCCGGGGCGTCCTGCAGCCTGAGCAGCTTGACGACGAGCTTTGTACCCGGAGCGGCGCCGGCGCACCCCTCGCCGGCAGTAGCCGACCAGGTCTGGCCTATCAGCCCGCTGCCGAGGCGCTCGCCCAGGATGTAGCCGCCGTGTATCGTCTCTCCGCTCGTCATCGCTCCCCCTCGCCGGGATCGGTGTCCCGGCCTTCCCGCAATCCGCGCAGTACGTCGAGCGTGTCGTCGAGATTGAACCTGGCGTCGGCGTATTCCGGACGCGAGCGCAGCGCCAGTTCGAAGCAGGCGCGGGCCTCGTCGTACCGCTCCCGCTGGAAAAAGACGACCCCGAGGTTGTTAGCCGCTTCGGGGTGGTTGGCGTCGAGCTGTAGCGCGCGCTTGTAGCTTGCCTCGGCTTGGTCTGGCTTGCCCATGTCGAACAGCGCGAGCCCCAGGTTGGCCAAAAGGTCGGCGTTTTCACCGCCCAGCGCGAGCGCTTCCTCAAAGGCAATTTTGGCGTCACGCGCGCGGCCGTCGCGCAAGCGGGCAAGGCCCAGGTTGAAGGTCAGGTCGGGGGAATCAGGATCAAGGCTCCGCGCGGCCAAAAATGCGCGGGCCGCCTCTTCGTAGCGGCCCGCTTCCAGCATGCGTATGCCTTCTTCGGCTTTTACGCTGGCGCTCTCGTCGCTGGTGAAACCGCGTGGCACGAGTCCGCTCCGCTACAGCCCGAGCTGATGGGGCTTGTTCGAGATGACGCCCGCGCAGCCTGCGGACAGCACCCGCGCGGCTTCGGCCGGGTCGTCTATGGTCCATGGTATCATGGCCCTGCCGCCGAACATCCGCCCCAGCGTCAGGGCGGCCTTGCTGACCATCGAGAACCGCGGCTTGAGCACGTCGGCGCCAGCGATCCACCGGCCTTCGCCGTGGCGCAGGTACCAGGGCAGCTCGTCGTCGATGCAGTAGATGATGGCCGTGGGCACGGATGGCCGCAGCGCCTTGAAGCGCTTGATGGCTATGGGGTTGAAGCTGGACACGATCACGCGCTCGGCGCCGTAGCCAAAGTCGTCCAGCAGTTTGACGAGGGCGGCTTCGAGGCCTTTGTCGTCGGCCGTGCCGCTCTTTATCTCCACGTCGAAGTAGAGCTCTGCGCCCAGTTCCTCGAACAGCTCCGCGAGCAGCGGCGGCTTTTCCCCGCGGAACTGGTCGCCCTTCCACGAGCCGATGTCCACCGCCTTGAGCTGGGCTACGGTGGACGCTTCTACGTCGAGGTTGGTGCCCGGCGCGACGCGGCTGGTTACGCCGTCGTGTATGACGACCAGCTTGCCGTCGGCGCTCAGGTGTATGTCGAGCTCGACGCCGGGTATGCCCTTGTCCTTGGCCAGCCTGAACGCGGCCATCGTGTTTTCCGGAGCCTCGCTAGACAGGCCGCGGTGCGCGAACACGAGCGGCCTGTCCCGCTCCGGGAGCGGACGCAGTATCGGCATGGTCTAGTTACCTTCTTCTTGCTGCAGCTTGCGTTTCAGCGCGGCCAGCGCGTCGTCGCCGCCGAGCGCGCCAATCTCCGATTTCAGCTTGGCCGCGTCGTTGGCGTCGCGGTCGTCAGGATCCTGCCCCGCGGCCATCCTGAGCTCGGCGAGCAGCAGATCCGGGTCTACAGACCGCTCTGACGCTCCGGCCATCGGCAGCTTTTCCCGAATGCGCGCCACCTTGGCCGCCAGCTCGTCGCGCTCCGTGGCCAGCGACGATTTTTTTGCCGAGAGCTCGTCAAGCTTGGCGCGGGCTCCGGCTTCCAGATCGCGCGCCCCTTTTGAAGCGGCCAGCTCGACGCGCTTGGCCCACAGCGACATTTCCTCGCCGATGGCGGACAGGTCGCGTTCCAGCGACTTGAGCGCCGTCATGAACTCGATGGCGTACGCGCGCGCGTCGGCCGCGGACATGCCGCGCAGGTCGGTGTCGTCTATCGGCATGGCTTACAGCTTGAACGTGGCGCCGAGGCCCACCTGGTAGCCGCCGTACGAGCCAAAGAGGCCGCCTGGGATCGGGTCGAGGATGCCGAGCATGTAGTCGCCCTGCGCCTCGATAAAAATCTTGAGGTCGCGCGACAGCAGGTACGACAGGTACGCGCCGGCTGACACGCCGTAGTGCGTAAACCACGGGTCATCACTCTCGGACAGCTGCTCTTCAATAAAACGTATGATGGCGTTGGTGGAGCCGCCTACGCCAGCGCGGGCGCCCAGCTCGAGGCGTCGGAGCACCGTATTTACCTGGCCGCCAACGATGGCGTTGATGGGCATCCACATGTCAAAATCGGCAATGGCCTGGAACGCCGCGTAGGGCCTGAACCCGTAGAAACCGCGCGTCATCTCTGTGCGAAGGCCGAACACGAGCGAAGAGTCGTTGCCGTTTCCACCCGAGAAATAGCTGTAGGTGTGGGCGTAGACGGCCACGTCGGCGCCGAGGCGCGGTATCTCGCGGAGCTGCACGTCTTTCTGCACCGGCACTTTGGAGTAGAGTATCGTCCCCTTGGACCTGGTTGAACCAACGTCCTTGATGACTATGAGTCCCATTTCCCGCTCGTCTACGAAGCCCTCGAGCTCGTCCACGACTATGATGGCGTACTCGTCACCCTTCTGGATGCCCATATCCTTGCCGAGCTGTATGTCGACGCCGCCGATGCCGGAGGCCAGCACGCGCGTAACGTTCTGGAACGCGGAGATGCTGCGAATCTCGAACTGCAGCTGCATCGGTATGGCGGCGATGGCGTCTTGTATTGACGTGTACTGCGACTCCCGGCTCGTGCCCTGGGTTTCGACGTTGGCTATGCCTATCATCGTGCCGTCCGCCACGTTTATGAAGCTGACGTTGGTCTTGATGTCAGTCTTCCATTCCTTGTTGTCGACGAACTGGCTGTTGTAGCTGGTAACGACTGGCATCGCGATGATAAAGGCTCCGACAAGCTTGTTGAAGTCCGCCTCGGTGAGGAATTCCTCGCCAAACTGGTACTTCTCTGGCAGGACGAAGGTTGACTCCTTCATTTTCTTGAGTATGTCGATAAACTCGCCCACGTCGCTCGTGGAAAAGCGCTTTTCCATGCCAAAGATGGTAAAGCGACCCAAATCGAGGAAGACGCGCTGGATATCGACGTCTATGGTGCCGAGCGTCTCCTGGGGAATGTCCCAACCGTAGAAACCGAGCGAGAAGATGGCTATTTCCTTCTTTTCGCTCACCTGGGGCTGGGCGAAGGCAGGCAGCGATATGGCGACGAGAAGCAGGGCGGCCATGGCCACCACGATTGTTCGTTTCATGGTTCCTCCTGGGAAGACAATATCAGCGTATTAAACTGTCGTCCACGAGTATAGAACAAGCCGCCGCGTTTTGCGATAGCGGCTCATGGAGTCCTTGCCGCTATGGTGCCATGCGCGCTATCGTCGGTGTATGGCCACAGGGTATCTGGACGTTGAAGACGATATAGCCGCGCTCGCCACGCCCCCGGG
>JAFGUM010000463.1 GCA_016938515.1 Spirochaetales bacterium
ATCATGCTCGCGCTGTGCGCCGTGTCATTGTAGTCGTAGACGGTCATGGTGATGAGAACGTTGGCAGCGGCTACCGTGCTGATGAGCGAGCTGTCCCAGCTGAAGGCCCAGTTGACCACATGGCCGGATGTGATGCGCGTCGAGTCGATGACCTGGTCGCTACCATCGATGTCAAAGTCCCAGCCAGTGCCGGCGAGCGCCGTCCCGGCGGTTACGCCGGAGGCGTTAGTCGTCGAGGTGTACACGTTGAAGGGCAAGCCGACACCACCACCGCCATCGAAGCCGGCGATGGTCATGGTGATGCGTTCTATACGCTGGTCGTCATACGCTTTGCCGCGGAATATCACCTGGCCAGACACTTCGGGATCGACCACGGTGACGGTGGTGCCGGCGGTGACGAAGTCAGCGGATGCACCGCCTGGCGTTGTTGACAGCTTGAAGGCGTTGAGACCAAGGCCATCGCTGATCACGTAGAACAGGTCGGTGGCCTCAACGTCTGTCCCCGGCGCGAGTTGCGGGGCGGTCGTGACCCAGCGGAGGCTGACCATCTGCCCCGCTATTAGTCCGTGAGCCGTTGCCGATAAAACATCTGTAGCCGGTGTGATGGCCACGCTGATGGCGCTGAAGGTGCTGAACTGGGAGTATTCGACGTGTCCTGCTCTCGTGTCGAGGTCGGGGTCGGTATCGGGGCCATCCACCATCACGATATTCTCGTTATAGTCATCTACTACATCCAGAACCTTGCCGGTATCGGTCGTTGAGGATGTGTAGCGTCTGCCGAATGGAGCTATGTAAACAGACGGTGAAATATCGTCGATGTACATGGTCCTGTCATCGGTGAACGAGCCTTCATCGTTATAGTCCAGCGTGCCGCTGTTGAGGTTGTTTATTGAAGGTACTGTGTTGGTCGTCACTACTACCGCACCACTCAGGAGCGCGGCGGGGATGGTTACGGTTACCCTGGTACGATCGGACAAGGCGGCGCTTATATCCGGTGCCGCTGTACCGAACATCGTAGCTCCTACGGCGATGGTGCCATTGCCCGTAATCGTGGTTGCTGTCGCGTAGGGCAGGTTGAAGCCGCTTATCTCCACGCCGGTTTGTCCCTGGTATACCGGGTACCATCCTTCCTTGCCAGACAGGTGCGACAGCCTGTCGATAAACGGAGCCTTGCGGGAGATGTCTGTAATGTAAGGTACCACGTCTATCTGGTATTCTGGATCGTTGTGATCATCGAGGTAGATGGTATAGTTGGTCTTGTCCGTCGCTACCGCGTCTACGAGGGTAATTGTTCCGCTTGTGTCATCGTACGCCTGCACGCGCGTACAGAACGACTCCTGTGTACCTGGTGCTTTGAGCGCGATGGCCATGCCAGATACCGTGCCCTGGCCGATGAGCGTCGCATCGTTCAGGGTGAGCACGTTGGCTCTGGCCGCGGTACCAGTCAGTGTCGACGTCGAGGTGGCTGAAGCGTTTGGCGAACCGCCTTTATCCTCAACCGCTATTCGGATGGATCGGTCGAGAGCGGCGCCTCCCGGTAGCCTGGCCGAGTCCCAGTCCAGCTGCCAGCCAACGCGATGGCCATCCTGGCTAAAGTCGTTGGTCGTTACCGCGAACTGCCATCCGTTGGTGGCAAAATCGTTTGTATACGCCCAGGCTCCAGCCGAGTAGGTGGCGACTCGTGCGTAGGTGAGGCTTCCGAATATCTTGGATGCGGCGCCCGTGAAGACGAAGCGATCGGTATCGTTCAGGCCGTTGCCGATATACAGGTAGATCGCGTCGATGCGCTGGTCGTCGAAGGCGACGCCGCGGATGCTCACCTTGCCGGAAACGTCAGGATCGTCTGTCCCGTTCGTGGCGTTACTCGCAATGTCAACATGCCCGTTCGTCGCGCTGCTCAGGTACACCGAGTTGTCTGAGGCGCCGTTCCAGTAGGGAGCCCGAATCGCCGCGTACGGTGCTACCTCGTCTACCACGTCTATGGTCGCGGTGATGCCGCGGGTTAACTTGAGGCTGTCAACACCAGGAGTGAGTTCCTCGGTACTGTCCCATACTTCTATCGTAAAGGATTTCTGGCCTTCTCCCATGCTCAGCAACGCCGCATCGTCTACGCTGATGGGTATGGTAACGCCAGAGGTGCGGAAGGCGAAATCGTTGACGGCGTAGGCTCCAGACATCCACACCCGGAGGTCCCCGTTACCGTTGGTGACTATGGGCTTGAGCGTCATCGGGCCATCTTTGACGGTGAAGGCCGCGACTATCGATTCGGTTTCGGCCGTGGCGCTACTGTAGTCGAACTGCGCTGTTTCGCCGACTCCATCGGTAGTGCCATCGCCGTCGAGGTCTGTGCCCAGTTCTATTGCGGCGATTCGGGGCCCGTTGTTCTGCACCGTGTAGTGCCCGGTGTCGCTGGAAACGGGCGTCTGCCCGTGTAGCGCGTTGCCGGAACTGTCGTAGGCGATGTAGTGCAGTTCTATGGGGCCGTCGGGTATGTTCATTGAATTGATGTCGACAAACCACGAGTACGTCGTACCCAGGCTCTGTTTGAGGTATTCCAGGTACCCATCACCGTCATCGGAGTCAAGCACTCCCTCTATCCAGCGTTCGGTAACGTTCTTGTTGTCTA
>JAFGUM010000464.1 GCA_016938515.1 Spirochaetales bacterium
GGATTGAGGGCCATACTGCCCGTATGGCCCGATTGACGAGCTGATTTTGCGCCACGGGGCGCCGAGATGGGCCAAGAAACATAAAATTATCCACCATTTTCAGAAAGCCTGGCCATTTTTTTGATTCCTTGTCTGCTGACTGCACCTCGTGGTCCTAAGTCCGACTGGCTCCTGGCGCACCGCCGGGAGCCAGTTTCCTGGGCACATATGGGTCTTGAACACGATGATATCACGCCGGCACGAACGGTTCCGCCCGCCGCGACCGGGACTGTGGTACAATGCATCATGCACAACGACACGTCCGCGAGCCCCCAGCCGCGAATCGACATCGTTACCGACCACGCCTCAAACCCGGTGGGCGGATTCCTGAGGCGGAACCTGGAGACGGTTCTCGATGGCTTCGTGGACGTAGCCAACTACTACCTGGACACACCGACGCCGGAGGGTCCGTCGGGCGACGTCGTGATGGTGATGACGAGGGAGAAAGCCGTTCAGATACGACAGGCCGTCGCCGACCCTAAGCGCATCGTCATCGTCAACAGGACCATTCCACGCAACCTCATCTACCGCATCCTGTCGATTCCGCTGGGCACCCGTGTACTCGTGGTCAACGACAGCACGGAAACGACGCTGGACTTTATTTCACTGCTGTACCGTCTCGGCGTCGACCATCTGGATTTGGTGCCCTTCGATCCGCGTATCGACTACCCAGATGTATCCATAGCCATTACCCCAGGCGAACTCATTTTCGTGCCAGCCCATATTGAGAACGTCATCGACACGGGTAATCGAAGCATAGATATTTCCACGTTCATCCAGGTTCTCGACATGGTAAACGTCAGCGACCCCGAGGTGCACCGCCGCCTGCTTCGTTACTCGGCCAACCTGGTGCCGCTCGAGAGCGGGGTGGACAACCAGTACCGGCAGCTGTACCTGCGCAACCTGGAGATGGACAGCATTCTCAACGTATCGCATGAAGGCATTCTGCTCATAGATCCCTCTGGATCGGTGGCAATTTGCAACAAAGCCTTGCTGTCGATGCTCGAACTGCGATCCAGCCCGTTGGGAAAACCAGTAGGCGCCCTGGCAGACGAGCCGCTGGCGTCGCTGCTCGCGCGCGAGCGATTCGACGACGAGCTCGTGCAGTACCGCAACCACAGCTTCCTCGTTACAGCCACCGTCATAGAGCAGTTTGGCAAACCATCGGGCACCTATTTTAACTTCAGGGACGTTACCTACATACGGCGGCTCGAACAAAACCTCAACAGGCGCATGCTGGCGTCTGGCTTCTTGCCCCAGTACCGGTTCGACGATATTCAAACCGTGTCGCCAGCCATGAACGACTGCGTGGCGCTGGCTCGAAAGTACGCGGGCTCTGACTTGCCGGTGTCCATAAGCGGAGAAAGCGGTACCGGCAAAGAGCTGCTGGCCCACGCGATTCACAGGGCTTCACGACGCCACAACCAGCCATTCGTAGCCTTCAACTGCGCCGCAATGCCGGAGAGCCTCCTTGAGAGCGAACTGTTTGGCTACGAAACAGGCGCCTTTACCGGCGCACTCAAAGGTGGCAAAGCGGGTCTGTTTGAACAAGCCGACACGGGTACCATCTTCCTGGATGAGATTGGCGACATGCCGTACAGCCTGCAGGCCAAGCTGCTACGCGTGCTGCAGGAGCAGCAGGTGATGAGAATCGGCTCGCAGCGCATCATCTCCATAGACGTTCGCGTTATCTCCGCTACGAACCAGGACCTCGAAACCCGCATAGCCGACGGGCTGTTCCGCGGTGACCTGTACTACCGGCTCAACGTTCTGCCGCTGGCGGTGCCGCCGCTACGCAACCGTCCCGAGGATATACTGCACCTTCTGAGCAGATTCCTTGAAGAAGCGGCTCCAGGGAAACACACCATCAGTGAAGAAGCCTCCAGAGCTCTGACGGACTACCCCTGGCCCGGCAATATTCGCGAGCTGCGCAACGCGGCCAGCTACATTTCGTTCGCCGCCGATGGCCCGGTGGGGCTCGCCCAGCTACCCCCGTACCTGCACCGCGCCAGGGCTGATTGCACAGAGCTGGAACGCACGCTGTCCAGCAGGGGCTCGCTTGAGCTTGCCCGCGCGGTACTCGACGCGCTGCAACGCCATCACCGCGTGGCTCCCGAGGCCAGCGGTCTGGGGCGGGCGGCTTTGGCGAGGGAACTTGGCTCGCGCGGTCTATCGGCATCAGAGGGCATGATTCGCGGCGTGCTGTCTCTGCTCAACGA
>JAFGUM010000465.1 GCA_016938515.1 Spirochaetales bacterium
CGAATACCTACGAGAGAAGCCACGGCGATCGTATTGAGGTGCGCCTGGATGGTAATGAGCACCGAGCCCTCCACAGCGTTGGCCATCACATCCGACAGGAGGTCTGACGAGTACGCGTCCACAATATCCACCAATCCATCGGGAACCAGGACTGCCTCAAAACCGTAGCGAGTGGACAGATGTTCTATCTTCATCACTGCTCCTTCTAAAATCTAATGAGGGCACGAACGGTCGTTCCAACGCCCGGCTGTGAGCTTATGGCGAACTCATCTGAAGAGCGCTTCGCGTTTGGCAGGCCGAGGCCGGCTCCAAACCCCAGAGAACGCACCCACTCGTTGGCGGTAGAAAACCCCTCTGCGAGAGCCGCCTCCACATCGGGTATACCCGGCCCTGTATCCGACGCCACGATGGAGACCTCCCCATCAGCAACGGTAAACTCCATAATGCCACCCTCGGCGTGTATAACCTGGTTCATCTCCAGCTCATAGCTGGCAATGGCGGCGCGGCGTATCGTAGCCGGATCTATACCGAAAGTCTTCAGCCTTTTCTTGAGTTCCGCCGAGGCTCGGCCGGCTGTTTCAAAGTCAAAATGCCGGGATGCGAAGCTCATGTGCAGCGTTTCCGTCGCTTCGGCTGCCTGGTTTTCTTCTGACCGGGCGGCCAGGCCGCGTTCCAGCCGTTCCACTTCCCGGTTCATCTCCAGGAGAAGCGCCCTGAGCACGTCAGCCGCTGTTACTATGCCGCAGAGCCGTCTGTCGCGGTCCAGCACCGGAAAACGCCTGTAGCCGTAGCGGTTGAAGTACGTAATCGCGAAGGAGAGCGGCATATCGTCCTCTAGAACGATGAGCGATGAAGCCATCCTGGACGCGGCCGTATCGTTCATCCAGCCGCCATCGAGCGCCTCGATGATGTCGCCGATCGACACGATGCCTACGAGCCGGTCTCCTTCGACGATGGGCACCCCGGTGATGCGGCGATCGCGCATTTTCGTCTGCACCGCGCGCAGGCTGTCTTGCGGCGAGGCTACGACGAGGTCGGCCTGCATCACATCCTTTACCTTGAGGCGGTAAATAAGCTCCAGGACGACCTGCGGGCCACCGTCGGTATCTATCGGAAAGGAGTCCATTACCCGAGGATTCTCGCACGAAACACCAGCCGCTTCAAGATGGACACTGTCAGCAACCAGTTTTCCTTGACACCACACCCATTCGGTGTCTTACTATTTCTTATCGTATCTACTGAGCCCCGGATCCGCGGACCCGGGTTTCATTTTTTTTGGAGGGATGAAGCCGGACATGGGTTGAGTGTCCCGCCCGAGCCATCCCGAGGAAAGGCAGATGCCAATGCTGTACGAATTCCGTTATCTTGCCCCAAAGTCGGTGGCCGAGCTTACGGCTACCCTGCGGGAACACGCGTCCGACGGCAAGATTTTGGCTGGTGGTACCGATCTTATTCCCAATATACGCAATGGGCTCCAGAAGCCGGGTTTTGTCATTGACATAAAAAAATATGATGGCGCTGATCGGATATCCTACGGAGCCGACGGCTTGTCCATGGGGCCTGCCGTCACCATAAACGATCTATTGCGATTCAAAGACGCCAGGGATCGCTACCCGGTGCTCTGTTCGTGCGCGCACGAACTCGCGAGCCACCAGATACGCAACAGGGCTACCGTCGCGGGAAACGTCGTCAACGCGTCTCCCTGCTCCGATATGGCACCCGCGCTTCTCTGTCTTGACGCGCAAGCGGTGCTCAGATCCGGAAACGGCGAGCGCGTCATACCGTTTTCCAGCTTCTTTACCGGCGTAAAGAAAACAGTACTGCAACCGGGGGAGTTCCTGGAGCGGATACTCGTGCCCGCGGCTTCCGCCGGCGTTACGGGTCGCTACCTCAAGCTCAAGCGCATCGCGGGGCACGACCTGGGCATCGTGGGGGTACTGATGACGAAGCGCGACGGCGAGATACGCTTCGGCGTAAGCTCCGCCGCGCCGACGCCGGTACTCGTCGATACGGTTACGACGAAGGACAGCCCCGACGAAGCGGCTGCGAAGGTGCTCGCGTCGGTTTCTCCCATAAGTGACGTGCGCGGCACCAAAGAGTATCGCGAGCACATGATAGGCGTCTACGCGCGACGCCTTCTGGCGGAGGTACGGTGACATGAAAATCAAGCTTACGGTAAATGGACTGCTGTACGAACGCGAGTGCGCCGAGCACAGGACTCTACTGCGCTTCCTCCGCGAAGACCTGGGCCTCACCGGGACCAAAGAAGGGTGCGGCATGGGTGAGTGCGGTGCCTGCACGGTCATACTCAACGGCCACGCGGTAAACTCGTGCATGGTGCTGGCCGCCGAAATAGACGGCGCCACCATCAGGACCATCGAGGGTGAAGCCAACGGCCCGTCGCTGTCGGATATCCAGCTCGCGTTCGAGAAGAACAACGCCGTGCAGTGCGGCTTTTGCACGCCGGGCATGGTGATGTCTGTAAAGGAACTGCTGGCAGAAAACGCCAAGCCGAGCGCAGACGAGGTAAAGGAAGCCATAGAAGGCAACTTCTGCCGCTGCACCGGATACACCCAGATAGTCGAAGCGGTGATGGACCTCACTGGCCGCCCCGAAGAGAAGGGAGAGCTGGATCATGTTTGATGACATCAAGACTGGCGATCTCACCTGGGTAGGGCACGAAACTGGCAGAGCGGACCTGATCGAGAAACTCACCGGCGAAGCCACGTTCGTCAGCGACATGGAACTACCGGGCATGCTGCACACGCAGCTCAAGAAAAGCCCGTACGCGCGCGCGCGCATCAAGGGCATAGACGTATCCAAAGCCGAATCGATGCCGGGGGTCAGGGCCATCGTCACCGGCGACGAACTCGACTACCACATAGGCTTGTACATCGTAGACAAGTACATCCTCGCCAAGGGTGAAGTGCGCCACTACGGTGAGGCTGTCGCGGCGGTAGCGGCCGAGACGCTGGAGCAGGCACGGGCGGCAGCAGAGGCTATCGTCGTCGATTACGAGCCGCTACCTCCGGTTTTGCACCACATGGAAGCGCTGAAACCCGACGCGCCACTCGTACACCCCGACCTGGGATCGTACTCGTACGTTGAGGCCGTGTTCTCTCCCAAAGCCGGTACGAACATCGCCAATCACATGAAAGTACGCAAGGGAGACGTGGAAAAAGCCTTTGCCGAGTCGGAGTACATCGTCGAACGGGAATATTCGTGCCCGTCGGTGCAGCACGTGCCTATGGAAACGCACGTCGCCATAGCGCAGTGGGGCAAGGGTGACCGCGTTACCATCTGGACGAGCGCCCAGTCGCCGTTTACCGTGCGCAACCTGTTCTGCCACGCCTTCAAGCTGCCGCACAGCAACGTGCGCGTGCAGGTGCCGTACGTCGGCGGCGGTTTCGGCGGCAAGGCCGGCATAGGCATAGAACCGCTGTGCGCCGTGCTGTCGCGCAAAGCCGGTGGCAAGCCGGTCAAGTTCCAGGCTAGCCGCGAAGAGGAGTTCAGCCTGCTACCCTGCCGCTCCGCCCTCACCTACCGCATCAAGACGGGCGTATCAGCGGAAGGCAAGATCATGGCCCAGCACATGTCGATGTACTGGGACGCTGGCGCCTACGCCGACTACGCGGTAAACGTAACGCGGGCCTCGGGCTACTCGGCGGCGGGCCCGTACGAGATTCCAAACGCGTGGGTGGACGCGTACACCATTTACACCAACAAGCCGTACGGCACCGCGTACCGCGGCTTTGGCCACGTCGAGTTCCACTGGGCGGTGGAGAGGCACATGGAGCTCGTCGCCAACGCCATCGGCATCGATCCAGTCGAGTTCAGGCTCAAAAACGCGCTCAAGCCAGGTTCACGCACGCTTACCGGGGAGGAAATACTGCCGAGCACCGGCAATGTGGTCAAATGCATAGAAGAAGCCGCGCGCAGGATACGCTACGGCTCCATAACCCCCGAGGAAGAAGCGCGCCAGAAGAAGACCGGGTGGAAGATAGGCAAGGGCATAGCCGCGCTGCACAAGGCGCCGGCCATACCGTCGTTCACCGCGACCGCCGTCGTGCTCAAGATGAACGAAGACGGCTCCGTACTCGTCAACCTGGCGCTCACCGACTACGGCCAGGGAACCTACACATCAGTAAGGCAGATAATTGCCGAACGCCTCGGATTCCCCATCGACAAGATCAAGGTGGCTTTTGAGAGCGATACCGACCGTGACCCGTACGACTGGCAGACGGTAGCGTCAAAAGGTCTCGTACTTTCCGGCAACGCGGCCATACTCGCGGCCGATGACCTGCTCGAAAAAGCCTACGCCGTAGCCGCGGAGGCGCTGCACGCAAACCCGCGCGACCTTGCCAACGATGGCGACAAGGTCTACATCAAGCATCACCCCGACAAGTCGGTTCGCTTCGCGGCGATGGCAGTCGGGCTGGCCCTGCCCAACGGCAACGGCATCGGAGGACCTCTTATCGGCGTTGGCCGCTACATAGCGCAGGGGCTGACCAACCTGAACAAGGAGACGGGAGAAGGACGGCCAGCCCTGGACTGGACCTACGGAGCCCACGGCATCGTCGCCGAGGTAAACGAGGAAACCGGCGAGTACCGCGTTCTCAAGATCGCCAGCATCTTCGACGTTGGCCGGGCCATCAATCCCGACCTCGTCAGAGGACAGGCCATAGGCGGCATGATGCAGGGACTGGGTACCGCCGTCTGCGAAGGCTACATTTACGACGAGAACGGCAGGCTGCTCAACCCATCGTTTACCGACAACAAGATACCAACGGCCAAAGACTTGCCGCTGGAAGTAGAGTGCGCGGTCGTGGAGACACCCCAGATAGACGGGCCATACGGAGCTCGCGGCGTCGCCGAGCAGTCTATGATTTCTGTCGCTCCAGCGCTCGGCAACGCCATCCAGAAGGCGACGGGCGCACAGCTTACCCACATGCCGATGCGCTCTGAGGACGTATGGCGCACCCTCCAGAACAAGGAGCCGATAGACAACTGGATTACCAAATCACCGGTAGGTTCGTGCAGGTCAGCCCCGGAGGCGCGCCGACGCGACGAATAATCCCCTAGTGATCGCGCGGCCCGGGACAGTACCGGGTCGCTCGCGGAGCGCCCCGCTCACCGGCCGTTGGCCGCTGGGGCGACTACCGCCAGAAGGCGTCCGGGTTACGGCAATCGTCGACCCGAGGCGAAAGGAGAAAGCCGTGGAGAAAGAAAAGGACCTGAGCGGCAAGAACGTCATCATGGGCCTGCAGCACACCTTCGTAATGTTCGGAGCAACCGTGCTCGTGCCCATCATCACCGGTCTCGACGTGGGAGTAACGCTGTTCGCCGCCGGTATCGGCACGCTGCTGTTCCACTTCATCACCAAGTTCAAAGTACCGGTATTCCTGGGCAGCTCCTTCGCCTTCATTCCGGGGCTTGTGGCGGTAGGAGCCTCGCAGGGTCTGCCGTACGCCCTCGGCGGCATCGTCGTAGCGGGTATTCTGTACGTAATCGTCGCTATAATCTTCAAATTCGTGTCGTACGAGAACCTGCACAAGATACTGCCACCGCACGTAACGGGGCCCATGATCATCCTGATAGGCCTCATCCTCGCCCCTGTGGCGATACAGAGCGCCAACGGCACCAATTCACCGGCGATAGCCGAGGCCATCACGGTCAACGGCTGCTGGGCCGTCGCGCTGTTC
>JAFGUM010000466.1 GCA_016938515.1 Spirochaetales bacterium
CGTATTCCTTTGGGCGCCAGCTCGACAGACAGCGTCTTGGCCATCGCTACGACTGCGGATCTCAACGAATTTGACAGGATAAGGCCGTCTATAGGCTCCTTTACCGATACCGATGAAAAGACGACTATCGAGCCCCCGTTAACAGACAGGCCTGGCAAGGACTCCCGTATCGTCCGTACCACGGAAAGAACCAGCAGCTCAAACGCCTTCTGCCACGCGGCGTCGTCGAAGTCAGCGAACAAACCTGGCGGCGGCCCTCCGGCGTTTACAGCCAGCGCGTCTATGGCGGAACCATACACAGCGGCAGCACCCGCTACCCAGGACTTGATAGACATGGCGTCTGAAACATCGAGCACCGC
Source organism: Spirochaetales bacterium (assembly GCA_016938515.1). Taxonomy (GTDB): domain Bacteria; phylum Spirochaetota; class Spirochaetia; order Treponematales; family UBA12059; genus SZUA-370. Next base: position 360 of record JAFGUM010000466.1, read on the forward strand.
GCCTTCGACCCGGCCACCGCCAGCCTGACCGTACCCGGGTAACGAGCGCAGCATGGCCAGCGCATCAGCCACCTTGTCGGCGCTACGGCTGCCAATCCAGACGTTCGCCCCTTCCGCAACCAAAGCCTTGGCCGTCGCGAGCCCGAGTCCGTCGGTAGAAGCGGAGACAAGAGCTGTTTTCCCTTTCAATCCCAGATCCATGGATACCTCCCGTATTCACGTTAATCCGACCTAGTTCATCGAACCTTGGTGCTGACTACCCAACGACACTACGTATGGTAGTTTCGGGAATCCAGTACCACTGTGCACTGTATAAAAAATGCAAAAGACACAAGGTTCGATGAACTAGGTTAAAGATATACATGAGCAAAGGATTAATCAAAGATCGTGCGCCAGCTTGACAGGAGTACGGGCTACGGGCAGGATACAGCCATGATACCGGAATCCGTATCCCGTGTGCTGGCGTTGCATGGTCTGAAGGCACTCGAGTTTGAGCCAGGATCAACCCCCACCGCCCCGATGGCAGCCGCCCGTATCGGCGTGGAAGTGGGGCAGATCGCCAAATCCCTGGTATTCAAAGCCAAAGACGGCGCCTACCATATGGTCGTCTGCGCTGGCGACAAGCGGATAAACTCGGGCAAGCTCAAAGCCCTGATTGGCTCAAAGGCCAGCATGGCCGATGCCGACGAGACACTCCGCGTAACGGGCTTTCAGCCGGGCGGGGTCTGTCCCTTCGGTGTCAGCGGGGTGACGATCTGGATAGACGAGAGCCTGTCGGCGTGGCCGACAGTATTTCCGGCCGCGGGAACCGATGCGACGGGCGTGCCCACCACCTACGAACAGCTACTCGCGATAACCGGCGGTAGCCGCTCCGCCGTCACCGACTAAGGAAAAAGCCCGGAGCTCCGTCCCCGCTGGTCAGCCTATGCATGCGCCGGGCGCTCAAATTCTCCGCTTCAGTGAGATGACTCCTTCCGGGCATACCTCGTGGCAGCAATAGCATCGTATGCACAGGGAATAATCTATTACGATGCTACGCTTTTTAGCTCTGTCCCCGGAGAGAAAAGACATGGCGTGCGCCGGACAGATGCGGACGCACGAGCCGCAAAGAACGCAGGTTTTCGCGTCAACAAAGGGGCGGGGTACTGTCAGGTTGCGGACTATGGTGTGGGACAAACGAGACAAGAGCGTGCCTGAACCAGTATCATCGCCATCATCAGCGAGTACCTGAACGCGTTTGAACCCCGCTGTATGTACCTGGGCAGGATCCAGCCCAGCAAGCTGGACGTGCGCCGGGTCAAATCCACAGGCGTTCGTCGTCGCTGCCGCCCGCACGTATGGCACGTCCATAGGGTCGTAGCCGATCAACGACGACGCGGCCCAGTCGACAGCGAACACGTTGTCTCCCGCGAGCACTACCCCGAGCTTGCGCGGATCGCCATTGTACGGACCGGCCCCCTCCATCGCGACGATCCCGTCCATGATGGCGTACACCGGGGGCGAAGCGCTGGATTGAGCCAGCGCGCTGGCCAGAGCTGTTACGAGGTCGACGATCATCGTGCCGAACTCGGATTTTCGGGGGAAGCGCAGATGCAACTGACTCTTGCGGAGGCCGGGAATCATGCCAAACAGGTTTTTGGCGGCGCCGGTAAAGTACATGAAGCTGTGCGTCTTGAGCCTCGACAGGCTTATGATGGCATCTATCCTTGTAACGACGCTGGCGACTTCAAACGAGTGGACGAGGGTGCCGCCTGGATTATCCAGCGTGATGGCTTCGCCGAAGTCGACCCACTCGGCGCCTTCTTCCAGCGCCACCGGCTTGAGCCCGTTGTACACGCCTACCATATCGGTAGACTGAAACGCCGGAGAGTCCCCGACGAGCACCCGGGACGCCCCCCGGGACAGAGCCATGCGTATTGTCGCGCGAAGCATCTCCGGGTGCGTCGATACGGCCCGCTCGACCGATGCGGAGCCGAGCATGTTCGGCTTGACGAGGACGGTTCTGCCGGCGAGGTCAAACCCGCCACACAACTCCACAGCCCGCTCCACCGCGGCCTGCACCTCGTCACGGCCGTACCCCTCGCAGGCTACCAGCGATACTGAATGGTTTGTCACGAGTCACTCCCAGGCGGCAGGAGCCGCACGGCTCTAGTCGATTTGCATAGTCCATCCAAACGGATCGGGCAGGCGTCCAGTCTGAATGCCGTCCAACTCGTCGAACAGGCGCGCCGTTACGGAGCCTACATCGCCCGTGCCAAACGTGTACGCCCCGCTGGAGGCCGTCATCGAACCGATGGGTGATATGACGGCCGCGGTTCCCATGCAGAACGCTTCGTCAGCGGGTCCGGCCGCCGCGAAGGCGCCTCGACCGAGTACACGGTCCAGCTCGAGCGGCGCGAACACGACCTCCAGGCCAAGCCGTTCCCTGGCGATGCGCATGACGGAATCCCTGGTTATGCCCTTGAGTATCGACGGAGAATCGGCGACGTACAGCACGCCGTCTTTGACCATCGCGAAGTTTGCCGCGCCAACCTCTTCTATCAAGGTGCCGCTGTGATCCAGAAACAGCGTGTCCGCAAAGCCGGCGGCTTTGGCTTCCTTGGCCGGCTTGAACGCCGGGGCATAATTGCCGGCGGCTTTTACCCAGCCGGTGCCGCGGGCGGCGGCTCGCTGAACCTGCTCTTCTACCCGCACGTCGATGCACGCCAGCCCTTTGAAATACGAGCCTACCGGCTGCACGTACACCACAAACAGGGTTTCAGGCGCGGGAGCCGGAGCCAGCGTCGACCCGATGCCGGACAGGAGGGGGCGGATGTACAGGGACCCCTTGCCGTACGGGGGCACGTAGTCGATGTTGGCTTTGACAGCGGCAACGACGGCCTTGAGAAACAGCTCTTCAGAAGGGCAGGCCATCAGGAAACGGGCGGCGCCGTTGGCCATCCGTTTCGCGTTTTCCAGCGGGCGGAACAGGCGAATCGTACCGTCCACGCCGCGCCGCGCCTTCATTCCCTCGAACATGCTCTGCCCGTAGTTGAGCGCGCACGCGTGCGCCGGGATGGCGAGCAGGCCGGAAGGAACGACGACAGGATCCTCGAACACGCCGTCCGCTCCCGCTACGGTGCCGGCCATGGAGCGCGTTATTGTTACTGAAAAACCAAGCTTCTCCCACTCAAGCTCAGCCGCGGGGGTAGCTGTAAGCGAACCCGGAATGACGATGTCTGCAAAGCGTGATTTCCCTGTGTTTCTGGCGTCGTTCATGAGCAACTCTCCTGGATGCGAACTATGTAGCGGCAGATAGTAACACAATGAAGCCGCTGACTCAACGGGGGACAGACGACAGCACTGCCGCCAGGTCTTGGCCAGCCAGCGCCCTCAGATCCAGCTCGGCAAGCAGGAGATCCAGCTCGATTCGCAGCACTTCCGCCAGCGAGCGCTCGTGCTCGGTACGGGCATCGGCGGCGTCTTCCGCGGAAACCGTTCCGGCAGCGGCCAGCGATTCCGCCCGCTCCGCTTTGCGGCCGTCCAGCTCGGCTATGCGCCGCTGGATGTCCAGACGCTCGCCCAGCGCGTCACGCCGGCCAATCAGGGCGGCGGCGCGATCGGCGACTGATCGTTCTGCCAGCTTCGACTGCGCATCCGCCGCTTCGGCTGATAGAGCGTCCAGCTGTTCGCGGTACCCCCTCGCCGCGCCCGCCGTAAGGGGTACGTCCAGGGTCAGCGTCAGGTTGACGTTGAAGCCGGCGCCGCCATCGGTTTCAGCAAAATCTGACAGCAGCGTACCGAAGTCGGTGGGGTCAGAGCGGGAATCCGGATAGCGCGGCGACGCGACCAGCGAGGCTCCCAGCACGGGAGCGTCGATTACGGCGCGCGAGGCGGCGTCCGCCC
>JAFGUM010000467.1 GCA_016938515.1 Spirochaetales bacterium
TCACATGAGCAGTCCGAACGCGCCATAGACGGCAACGAATGGCGAATAATCAGGCGCGACGGTACGCTCATGCCGAGCGACGAATACGCCAGCGTCCGCGCCCTTCAAGAGGGAACGCTCATACAGAACGTCGAGATGGGTATACCCCGGCGCGACGGCACTACGAGCTGGATAGTAACCAGCGCCGCGCCAACCGGCATACCGGGTTTTGACCTCGTAATTGCCTACCAGGATATCAGCACGCTGGTCCGCAAGGAAGACGAGCTGTTCAGAAACGAGCAGATGCTGCAGCTGTACCTTGAAAAAATGCCACAACCCATGCTGCTGACTGACGCCAAGGGCACGATACTGCGCATCAACAGGGCAATTACGAGCCTGTACGGTTACAGCGCCGAAGAACTCGTGGGTGAAAACCCCCGTGTATTAAATCCCGGGCTACAAGTATACCGCGAGCTGGGATACTCGGCAGAAGACTACGAGGAGCTGTTCTCATCATTGTGGTGTGATATACAAGACGCGCAGAAAGGTGGCTGGCAGGGCACCCTGGTAAACCGTAAAAAAGATGGCAACCTCGTCTGGGCTGGCTTGCAGATCAGGACGATCTTTGACGCCAACGGGCAAATTACCAACTATATAGGGCTGCCCAACGACATCACCTCGTATATCAACCGGGCAAAAGAAAGCCGGATTGAAATGTACCGCACCATAGCCAGCCTGTCCGAGCTCAGGGACAACGAGACCGGCAACCATATGAGACGCGTCGGCATATTCGCCCGTCTGATAGCCAGGGAACTCGGCCTGCCCGCGAAATACTGCGAAGACATCGAGCTGTTCGCCCCCATGCACGATATAGGCAAGGTGGGCATTCCCGATTCGCTGTTGCTGGCGCCGCGGAAGCTTACGGCCATGGAGTTTGATCACATGAAGCGCCATACCGAGCTGGGTCACGCCATAGTGGCAGGCAAGCCTGAGATGGACATAGCCGCTGATATTACGCTGTACCACCACGAGTGGTGGAACGGCTCAGGATACCCACAAGGACTCAGTGGCAGCGACATACCGCTGGCCGCGAGGATAACGACCATAGCCGACGTCTACGACGCTCTCAGGAGCCACAGGCCGTACAAAAACCCCTGGAGTCATGAAGAAGCGATGGCGGAAATTACCGGCAAAGATGGCACTCAGTTTGACCCCTCCATCATCGCAAGCCTGCTTCGGGTGGCGAAAAGCTTTGAAGATGTATACCGGGAGCTGGAGGATTGATGACCCGCGACAAAAAATCGGGAGAAGACCTGCGGCATCGAATCGCCCAGGCGCTCAGAAACGGCGTCAGCAGGTCAACCACCGGCGAAGCCAAGAGCATCGATGAGCTTGTTCAGGACATCCACATCTACTACCAGGAGCTGGAGTTTCAGAACGATGAACTGGAGCGTGTCCGCGCAGAACTCGAATCCTCTAACCGCAAGTACGAAGACCTGTTCATGAACGCGCCTATGGGATACGTGACCTTTGACGAATCGTACAGGGTGCGATCCATGAACAGGAAGCTGTGTACGATGCTCGGTGTAGTACCGGAGCAAACCCGGGGGCTCCGGCTGGATACGTATATTCACCCGGACAGCCAGGATTCGTTCTACCTGCACTGCCGCTCGTTGCTCCAGACAACCGCACAGGCTTCGTGTCGTCTCGTACTCAAAGGCTCGTCAAGATCGTATAGCTCGTACATGGAAAGCAACCTCCTGGAAGAATCGGGCGAGAGATTCATACGAAGCACAATTGTCGATATGAGCCAGGAAGACGCGCTTACAATAGACTTGGCGTCCACGCGGCTGGAATTGGAAAGAAAGAACTACGAACTGCAGGAGTATCACGACCGCCTGGAAGCGACAATGCTCGCGGGCAACCTCGCCTGGTGGCGTCTGGACATAAATAGCGGCGAGGTACTGTTCAACGAGCAGAAGACACGAATGCTCGGCTATGCCGCGGAGGATTTCAAAACGTACCAGGATTTTGCCCGTCTGGTTCACGAAGACGACTACGAGCCAATGATGAACGCCATGCGGAAGTATCTGGACGGACACACGGACGCATACAGGTGTGAGTACAGAATCAGGGCATCCAACAACGAGTACCACTGGTTCCAGGATATCGGCGTCGCCTCCGCGCACAACCCGGCGGGTCGCCCTATAGCACTTTTCGGCGTTGCCATTGATACAACAGAGATTAAGGCCATGCAACTTGAAGCGCAGCGCGCCAACGCCGCCAAGAGCGAGTTCCTGGCTCACATGAGCCATGAGATACGCACGCCGCTCAACGCCATCATCGGCTTTACGGAAATGTTGCGCTCCGCACCGCTCGAGGACGAGTACCGCGAATACCTGGACAACGCCCACGATTCAGCCAGAACGCTGATGGACATCGTCAACGACCTTCTTGACCTGTCCAAGATAGAAGCCGGGCGGCTGGAGCTTGACGAGATATCGAGCGACATACCGGTTCTGCTGCGCCGAGTCGTATCGATGTTCAAGACGACCGCCGTGAAGAAGGGACTGGACCTGTCCCTGGCGGCGCCTCCGAGCCTCCCTGCGACGGTGACGGTCGATCCCCTGCGGCTCAAGCAGGTGCTCATCAATCTCATCGGCAACGCCATCAAGTTTACCGACAGAGGCTCGGTTCGTCTGAGCCTGACATGCTCGCGCGACCAAAGCGACGGTACGTGCCGGCTTACGTTCTCGGTGCGGGACACCGGCATCGGCGTCACCGAAGACGAAAAACGCAGGCTGTTCAAGGCGTTTTCCCAGGCGGACGCCTCAATCACCAGGCGCTTCGGCGGTACGGGCCTGGGCCTCGTCATATCGAGCGCGCTCATCAGGAAAATGGGGGGGGAACTGACCATGAACAGCGAACCTGGCTCGGGCAGCGAATTCAGCTTCACGCTGACCAAGCGCTGCGACGAATCGACGGCGCCTGCTCCGGACGCACCGGAACAGGACGCCGATGACGATATCCACGCCATCCACCACGCCGAGCTGACTATCCTGCTCGCCGAGGACGTCAAGATGAACAGGACGCTCGTCGAGTCGATGCTGAAGCGCTTCCTGCCCAACGCGACGCTGCTTTCGGCCGCGGACGGCGAGGAGGCGGTGCGCCTGTTCAGGAAGACCAGGCCGGACCTCGTGCTGATGGACATCCAGATGCCGGTAATGGACGGCTATACCGCCACCGCGGCTATCAGGGAGTACGAGAAGAAGGTGGGCGCAACAAAACCAGCGCTAATTCTCGCACTGACGGCGGGGACGCTGAGCGACGAGCTGGGTAAAAGCAGCAAGGCCGGCATGGATGGGTACCTGGCCAAACCCATAGACTTCAAAGCCTTCTTCAAAGCGATACACGACTCGCTGGGCCTCACCATGTCGCAAGCGGAGGCCGTACAGCATGATTCATTCCCGCCTGCCACCACGAGCATAGAGCCAGCCGCGGCTCACTTCGACCTTGAGGCTTTGCTCGGCGTCCTTGATGACGATACAGAACTCGCGGCGCAGATGATCGACATGAGTCTTGTGCAGTTTGCGGAATACAAAGACGACCTGGGACGCGCCCTGCGCGACGGAGAAGGCAAAGCTGCGCACAAGGCAGCGCACAAATTCAAGGGAGCCGCAGCGACGATGGCCTGTGCGCCGCTCGCGGCCATACTCGCCGACATGGAAGCGGTAGCCGCCGGAGAGTCCATGCCTTCCATGGAGCGTTTTGCAGCCATGGAAGCGGAGCTTGATCTGGTATTGTCGGCGATGCGCGACGTTCGCGGCCGGCTCTGACCAGGGTACTGGGTTCAGCGCGGGGCGGGGGTATGTATCAGCCCCAGCCCCTGCCGTATGGCACCCAGGTGCCATGCTCCGTGCGAAATCTGGCCCAGAAGCCCCGTCAGGTTCCACTCGTCGGAAAACATGGCTCCACGGGATATCGCTTCTAGCACGGACCGGACGGCAGTGTCGATTTCGTCCAGCAGGGCGCGCCATGCGGCTTCGTCGACCCTGGCCAGCTTCCAGCTGTCCTTCCAGACCGCATTTTCGTGGGCGTTCTCGCCACGCAACGCCTGGTTCGCAAGATTCAGCGCAAACAGCACATGTCCGGCGTGAGTCGCGGCGGTAGCTCCGTCGTCGGCAGCAAATGGTCGCGAAGCGGTGACTGCGTCGATGGAACGAAGCGTGCCCAGGATGCCGCACGATGGCTCGTTGTCGACTACCCACGTCATGCGCGGGTTTTCAGGGCCGTCATACACCTCTATTACCAGCGTTCTGATGATCCTGATGAGCATTTCGTCGTCGGTAGTCATCTGCATCCTCCCGCACAATTACGA
>JAFGUM010000468.1 GCA_016938515.1 Spirochaetales bacterium
CCGCTGTACGGAACAAGGGCCGAGCGGCTGTCTTTGGCGCTGGACCAGCAGGTCTGGCGTGCGCCCACTATCTCGCGCTCGAAGGCTATCCGGTTACCGTCTTTGACGAGGCTGACGGCCCTGGCGGCGTTCCCGCCAACGTCATTCCCACGTTCCGCATCTCCCGCGAAGAACTGGCCGCCGACGTAGACAGGATAGCTTCTCTCGGCGTCGAGTTCAGGTTCGGGCAGTCTGGCCGCATAGACAGGGCTCAACTGGAGAGCGATGGGTTTACCAGCTTTGTAGTCGCCACAGGCGCGCCCGTACCCAGGGATCTGCCGCTCGAGGGATCGGGCTTGCGGGTCGTAGACGCGCTCGAGTTTCTGGGAGCGGCGCATGCTGGTTCCGGCGAGTTTGACGGCTATCACGCCATAGTCGTAACCGGCGGCGGGAACACGGCAATGGACGCCGCCCGCGTCGCCGCCAGGCTACCTGGCAAGCCATCGGTGAGCATACTGTACCGCCGCACCCTCGCGGAAATGCCCGCGGATCGCGAAGAATTCGAAGAAGCCCTGGCCGACGGCGTTTCGTACACAGAGCTGTCGTTACCCGAGCGCCTGTCGCCGGCCAACGGCCAGGGTACGCCGGTACTCCGCGTGCGGGAGATGACGCTCGGAGAACCCGATGCTTCTGGCCGCCGCGCTCCGCTACCCTCAGATCGCGTTCGCGACATGGCGTGCGACCTTCTGATAGCCGCTGTAGGTGAGAGCCCGGATACCACGCTGTTCGACTCTCTTGGCGCCCGCACCGCCACCAACGGCAGGCCCGTCGTAGACCCCGAGACGATGGCAACGAGCGTGCCGGGTGTGTACGCAGCCGGCGACGCCCGTAGAGGCCCCTCGAGCATAATCGCGGCAGAAGCCGACGGCCGCAAGGCCGCCTACGCCATTCTCCGCGCAGCGGGCATCGAGCCGGAGATCCAGAACTTTCCATCCAAAGGGCCAGACTTCGAAGCGCTGTCACATCGAGGCGAGCTTCTGGACAGTCTGCCTCCCGATGCCCCTGGCTTCGTTGAGCGCGAAGCCGAGCGCTGCCTGTCGTGCGGAGCGGCGTGCCTCCGCTGCGTTGAAGTGTGCCCCAACCGGGCAAACCTCGCGCTGCCAGTGGAAGTTGGCGGACCACTGTCGCAGTCCATCCAGATTGTCCACGTAGACGCTCTGTGCAACGAGTGCGGCAACTGCGGCTTTTTCTGCCCCTACGATGGCAGACCCTACGCCGACAAGCCCACGCTGTTTGAAGACGAAGCCTCGCTTCGAGCCAGCGCCAACGCGGGCTTTGCCTTTACTGGAAGCGCCACCGCCCCGTCACTCATAGTGCGCGCCGAGCCTGGCCCGGATCGCCCCGTGGAAACGATGGACTTTACCCGGTGGACAGAAGCCGCGGCCGGATCGGCGCTGCTGTCCATAGCCCGAGTGGTGCATGAGTCTCACCGCTATCTTCTGTCGGGAGGCGCCGCGTGAAAATAATAGAAGGCGTACGCATACTTCACTTCCATCCCGGTTCAGTGTCGGAGCCCATGGACGTTGCCATAGACGGACACACCATCGCGGCTGTAGGACCTTCCCTGGCGTCGCGCTACCCCGGCGCCGAGCGCTCGTCCCCGGGCGGCTACGTAAGCCCCGGCCTCGTCTGCTCGCACAACCACTTCTACTCGGCTCTGGCGCGCGGTCTCATGGTCGCCATCAAGCCGAGCAAAGACTTCGCGCAGCAACTGGTCAACATGTGGTGGCTGCTCGACCGAGCTCTGGACGAGGGCATCGTGAGGGCGAGCGGACTAGCGGGAGCCGCCGACGCGGCCATGCTCGGCGTCACCTCCGTGGTAGACCACCACGCCAGCCCCGAGTTTATAGACGGCTCCCTTGACGTGCTCCGCGAGGGTTTCGACACGGTGGGGCTGCGCGGCGTCCTCTGCTATGAGGCAACAGACCGCAACGGCAGACAGGGTGCCGACGACGGCGTCCGCGAAAACGTGCGCTTTGCCCGCCGCGTTGACGAAGAGCGCGCCGCGGGCAGAGACCCCCTCGTGGAAGCCGCAATAGGCGCCCACGCGCCGTTTACGGTGGACGATCATACGATGGCTGCTCTGGCAGACGCCTGCGCTGCTTCGGGTCGCGGCCTCCACATCCACGTAGCCGAAGACAAATTCGACGCCGTGGACTCGCGCTACCGCTTTGGCAAGGACATATGCGTTCGCCTCGACGAGGCGGGTCTCCTCGGGCCAAAGACGATACTGGGTCACGGCCTGTATCTCACCGCCGACGAAGTGGATATAGTCAACGAACGTGATTCGTTTATAGCGCACAACGCGCGATCGAACATGAACAACAACGTGGGGTACAACGACAAGATCGCGAAGTACAGAAACGCCGTACTGGGTACCGACGGCATAGGCTCCGATATGATCGA
>JAFGUM010000469.1 GCA_016938515.1 Spirochaetales bacterium
CGCTAGCCCTGTCCCCGGCAGCGCGAGCTCTGTCCCCGCCGGCGCGAGCTCTGTCCCCGATAGCGGAGAAATGCTGGCGATTCTGGCGATAGAGAACACGGGGGCGCGCTGGGCCGCGGTAGTACGCTGCTCGGTTGAAAAAAGGCGGGTGGTCTGGCGACTATCGGTATACGACGGCCTCGATGGAGCCCTCATCGCCGCTGATACCCAGGCCGCCTTCGCCGGCCTGTCAGCTCTGTCCCTCATGGATGAGAGCGCTACCGCGGTCAGCGCGATGGCGGCCACGTTGCGCAACCGGGAAGTACCAGGAGCTCCGATAGACTACCGAATACGGCTCGTATCTACGGACGAAGGAGCTGCCGTAGCCTTCGGCAGCGGAGAATCTGCCCGGCAGATAGGTATGATCGCCGATGGCGGGCTTTTGACACCCTACGTCGCCTTCGTAGAGGATCAGCAGGTTATGGTATCCCTGTCAAAGGACGGGTACTGGCCGCGCGAAACCCTTATTCGGCCTGGTAGATCCGATGAACCAATCGAGCTCAAATCCATGATGCTCATGACGCGTCATGCTCTGTCCCTGTTCATTACCAACGGCCGCATCCTCGGCCTATCCACCGACTATCGCTACCACCTGTATCCTGACGGGTTGTACCTGCGGATGGCCAACAGCGCGTGGGTACAGGGGGACGACAATGGATTCCCCGTACTGCACGACGAGCCGCGGCTTGGAGTCGGTGCGTACCTTCTCATGCCACCCGACTCGCGTTTTCGCACCACGATAGGAACAGGTATTTCTGGAATCGTGACACTGTTGACGGCTTCTGATTTTGAGGACCAATTATACTTAGACTCGTCACTCGACATTGTATGGCTCACACTGGAATGGCACTGGCCTCGTATAGCCATCGTTTTTGAAGAGCGTTTTTCCTACGCGCTGGGGTCTGACACCGGGCTATTGCGCCGGGGGTGGTGGGGAAGCGACGGCTCACTGGTGCTCATGAGCCTGGGGGTTATGTTCAAATGGCC
>JAFGUM010000470.1 GCA_016938515.1 Spirochaetales bacterium
CGGTACCGTCCGAGGAGGCTACGAAGGGGAGCCGGATAGAACCCGGCGTTACCGGCAGGGTGCTCGAGACGGCTGACGGGTGGGTGTTCGTCGAGCTGGACGACGGCGATTCCGCGTGGCTGGCCAGGCGGGAAGTGGTTTGTTACTGAGGAGCCTGCGGTGGATTTTGGCGAAATTCTAAAGTTATGGGAATCCTCAGAACGACCGACGACGGCGAAGCAGCGGACGACGGCGAAGCAGCGGACGACGGCGAAGCAGCGGACGACGGCGCGTACTGGAAGAACTAGCGCATCCGGCAGTCGCGCAGCTGACGCCCAGGAAGCCTGGCTCAGACGGCACGGAGTACCAGAGGATATACACGGTGGCAGGGATGAACCCCTGGAACCACGGCTCTCGCGCGCTGACATAGAGGCGATGCCGATAGACGCACTGCTCGATCTGCACGGCATGACTAAAACCGAAGCCGAGGCGGCCCTTGCTGCCTTCTTCCGGCGGGTAGAGAGCGAGGGCTGCCGTAAGGTACTGATAGTACACGGAAAGGGCGTACACTCCGCGGCCGAACCCGTGCTGGGCGCGCTGGTGCGCGCGTGGCTTGAGCGAAGGCCGAGCGCGGGTCGTACTGGTCACGCGAACGCGGCAAACGGAGGCAGGGGTGCTACGTGGGTTCTACTGAAACAACCGGGTACTCAGCGTTCCCGGTAGATGATGCGGCCTCGGGACAGGTCATAAGGCGACAGGGCTACCCGTACGGTATCACCTGGAACGATGCGGATGTAGTGTTTGCGCATCTTGCCCGACAAGTGGGCTAAAATCAGGTGCCCGCCATTCTTTAGCTCGACCCTGAACATCGTGTTAGGCAGGGCTTCGCGTACGATACCCTCTACCTCTATGGCTTCTTCCTTGGCCACATTGCCCCCTCAACAGAATTACGACGTCTCCATTGAACGGAGCGTCTCAAGCGCTATAATAGTACGAGCCGTGCAAGTACGTGTCAACCTGGACCATGGGTAGGTTGACACGGACGCCCGATCCATGAATAGTGACTCGCCCGCCGAGTGATGGTTGGGCGAACAGTTTGCCGAGGAGGATCCTATGGACAAAGAATTCACCGAGAAGATGCGAGAATCGCTCACTTCGATGAAACAGGAGATCCTCGATAAGCTGGTTGCCACGAACGCTGATTTTCGTGCGATAGTCGAGGAGATGGACCCCAAGGATTTCGCCGATGTCGCGTCCGATGACGTTGACCGGAAGATGATAGAAGCGCTTGGCTCCCAGGACCTCAAGCGCCTGCGGTCAATCGAAGCCGCTCTCGTGCGCATACAGCAGGGGCGTTACGGCTCGTGCATGAAGTGCTCCAAGCGCATCCCCAAGGAACGCCTTGAGGCACTGCCGTACGCGGTGCTCTGTATAGACTGCCAGAAGAGCGAAGAGCGACGAAATAGATAAGCGCGCCGCGCCGCTTATCATCGAGCCAGGGGGCGCTTGCCAAGAACAGCGAATTCCCGGTAGCCGGCTTCATGCGCCAGGGATAACGCTTCCTCCCGATAGGCCACTAGGTGTTCGGGAGCGTGCGCGTCCGCGTTGATACACACAGCCACCCCCCGCGCTCGCAGCTCCTTGAGTATCCACAGCGCCGGGTACGGAGAGTCGGTTTTTCCCCTCGCCATACCCCCGGTGTTTATCTCCACGATTATGCCGGTTCCGGCGAGCGCCTCCACTACCGACATGGCCGCGGCGCGGTATCTGTCCGTATCTTCCCTGAACCTCGATTGCCCACGATTGTTCTTTCGTATCAGATCCAGGTGGCCAAGAATTTCAAAGCCACCAGCGCGTACGCTTTCAGCTACGGCGCGGTAGTAGTCATCGACGAGGGCGTCGGTGTCGCCGTCGTAAAAAGAAGCCAGGTGGGCGTCGAAATCCTCCTGCGGCTCGTCTACGGTAAATCCGAATAGGGGAACGCCGTTCGCGTCAAGCGCCAGGGCGGATGGCTGTGGCGCATCCGCCGGTGTCACAAAATGCACAGAGCCTATCGTGTAGTCCAGCCCGAGCGAGCTGAATCGCCCGTCGGAGGCTCCGCAGAGCCCGGCTATATAGTCAACTTCAAGCCCCACGAGCACGCGCATCGCGGGGCTATATTCCTGGTTGAGCCCTCTTATCGTTTCAACGTATTCGGCAAGCCTGGCCGCATTGATATTCCAGTCAGTTTCAAATGGAAGCGGCGCGTGCGATGAGAAACCCAGGGTAGAGAATCCCGCATCGTAGGCTGCCGCGGCCATCTGGGCGGCGGA
>JAFGUM010000068.1 GCA_016938515.1 Spirochaetales bacterium
CCGTGATGTTCTTGACTTATGGCGCGAATTAACGAGTGAAAAATCGATCCGTCATGCGGACTACATAGGAGAGCCAGCACGCTTCGCTGCTTACCTACGCTATTTTCTGCCATGGAACGTCGTCAGGCTTATCCCTATCCTCGCACAGCTGGAGATACACCTTTCTGATGGCTCTAAATTGCTGGATATAGGCTCTGGCCCGCTTACTCTCCCCATCGCCTTGTGGATAGCACGACCGGAGCTACGCGACACCCCTTTGCACGTGCTGTGCGTCGATAGAGTGCGCCGGATTGTAGACACAGGCGCCGATATCCTAAACGCGCTGGCTTTACGGTCGGGTAAAAAACTGGCATGGAAGCTTGAAACGGCGCGAGCCGCGTTCCCAGGCCTAACCCCCGAGCTGGATACCAAGGGCCCATTCGACCTCGTGAGCGCTGCCAACGTGTTCAATGAATCATTCTGGAAGAGCAAAGACACGCTCACCAGCAGGGCAGAAACCCTTGCCGGGCAACTCTCTGGACTCATGAGCCCCGCGGCCCGTGTTCTGGTGGTAGAACCGGGTGACCCGCGCTCAGGCGCCATGCTAGCGGCACTCAGGGAAGCGTTTATACTCCGCGGAGGCGCGGCGCTGGCACCGTGTCCGCATCAGTCAGCGTGCCCCATGCCAGGTGCTTTTCTCTCGGCCGCCTTTCGTCGTGATGCGCATGAGTCTGATGATCGCCCGCTGTCAAGGGCGGAAGCCCTCAAGGCTGCGCGACGAGCGGCTGCTCGATTCAAACCTCCCATCACGCCGGTTATTACCGCAAAAGGCCGTTCAAAAGCTCCGTGGTGTCATTTTGTAATAGACCACAGCGCGGCTCCAGAGAGACTCGTAACTTTTTCAGAGTCCACCGGGCTTCCAAAAGACAGGCTAGTAGCATCATGGTTATTCCTCAGAGCGCCCGGCGCATCGAGTACACCGGAAGCAAGCGATGACCTCTGTACCAGATCGGTGATGCTCATATCCGATGCTTTCCGCCTGCCAGAGGGAAGAGCAGGTCGCTACGCCTGCACCAAAACAGGGTATACGCTGGCACGTGGATCGCTGGCGGATCTACCCTCTGGCTCACTTGCCGTTCTCGACAAGGCCGTTCCCCCTGCTAGTTCTGAACGCGACCCCAAATCAAGCGCCGTGATTGTCGAGGCCTACTCAGACGCTATTCCGGTAGCACCATTACCGCAGAAACACCCAGCCGCAAGACAGACGCCTCCCCAAAAGCGTCCTCAAGCCCCCCGCCGCCCTGATCCGGGTCCCCGTGGCTCTGATGCCAGACGGGAGCGCACCGGACTCGCGGAGCGATCCCCGTACGCCAGGGCAAAAAAGCGGCGAGACCCACCACGCCCCAAGCGATCCTCTTGACACAGATCATGCCCGTCGATATAGTGCCCTCCTGTCAGCGATGACGTTGGGGGCGTAGCGAAGCTGGTTTATCGCGCCGGCCTGTCAAGCCGGAGATCGCGGGTTCAAGCCCCGTCGCTCCCGAATCCCGCCTCGCGGCGGGATTTTTTTTCTTCGGGCTGTAGCGCAGTTGGCTAGCGCGCTTGGTTCGGGACCAAGATGTCGGAGGTTCGAATCCTCTCAGCCCGAC
>JAFGUM010000471.1 GCA_016938515.1 Spirochaetales bacterium
GGTGCGTCGTCGTCCGTCAGCTCAAGCAACCTGGCCGCTGATATTATGCTGGTGATGGGGTTTTTAAGCTCGTGGGTCATGTGCGACAGAAAACAGGATTTGGCCTTGCTCGCCGCCTCAGCCTCGCCACGCGCGTTTCTAACGAGCGCCTCCATCGACTTGCGGGAGCTAACGTCTTCGACTATGGCTATCGCGTGCGTTATGGCTCCCGATGGAGAGCGCACCGGGGACACTGAAAAATTCGCCCAGAACTGCCCGCCCGTAGCGCGTGGCACGAGTACTTCCTCGCTCGCGTCAAAACCGTCGTGGATGCGTTTCGCAAGAATATCGACCTTTTCGGGCATGAACGCAAAAAACCTGAATATCATCCTGCCGATTACATCGGGAGGAGAAAAACCGGTTAGCAGAAAGAACGCGGGGTTGACGTACTCTATCTCAAAAGCGTGGTTGAGCACGAACACGCAGGAACCAAGCTGATCCACGGCCTGGTACAGCTTGCGAAGCATTTCCTCAGACTTGCGCCTGAGCGTTACATCCCGGATAATTCCAACCGACCCTTTAAACTCTCCATCCTGCTGGTTGCGCGCGTACTCACCCGCCGATGAAACCTCGCCGTACGAGATTACGCTACCTATCATTTCCCTCGCGTTGCCAACGGCCCCGGGCTTTTTTCGCAGACGTACTTCGAGGTCCGTAGTTCTTCTGTCTATGCTGCGCCGCTCGTTGAACAGCTTGGGGCTGAGCGCGACCCCGGTTCGATACCCTGCAAAATCCGGCAAGACCCGATCCCTGTCTACCGCCGCCGCGTCGTCATCATGCAGTAGTACCGAATAGTGCTTGCCTATCAGATCGTCTGGCCTGTAACCGAGTATCGAAACAGACTCATTCACGAAGGTGATGACACCATCCACATCCAGCTCGTATACGATATCGGGTAACGCATGAACCAAATCCTCGTATCGCTGACTGCAGGCACTGGCCTTGGCGCAGTCTCGTCGGCGACGCGAAGCCATGGTAATAACGCCGGCTACCCAGCTGGCAGCCTCGGCGAACAGCTTGCCGCCGTGGCCATGACCGTGTGCCAGCAGCGCGTACCGGTGCTCGGAGGCCAGGCGTTTCAGCTCATCGTCAGGCTCTTTGCCGGTTAGTACGGCGACGACAGGCGCATCGTCGCCGCCCAGGTAGCTGGCGATGGATTCCGCCATGGCCTGATCAACGAGCAAGACGTCTATTGAGTGCCCGCGATCTTGCGTAATGGCTTCACGTAGCCGTGACTCGCTCACGAACGACGAGATGCTCACGCCACTCACGCAACTCTTGAGCTCCCGTGTAAGCCGTTCTACGGTAGCGGCGTCGCGAACGGCCAC
>JAFGUM010000472.1 GCA_016938515.1 Spirochaetales bacterium
ATCTGCCAACGACAAAACCGAATCCAATGGCTCCCGCAAAGCCGCCCAGCTGGACAGTCAAGGATACTGCCGACAGCATCGATGCCCGTTTGTCGGCTGGCAGGATCCGATTGAGCGCTGTTGCCTCCGGCGGCGAAGCCATGCCGTTCCAGAAGAACATAGACAGGTACAGTATGGCAAAGCCCCCGGCGCTCTGCTGGAGCGCTAGAGCCGCGATGAACACCGCTGTCAGCAGACGCAACCCTGCCAGAACCACACCGGGGCCAAGGCGCATTTTT
Source organism: Spirochaetales bacterium (assembly GCA_016938515.1). Lineage (GTDB taxonomy): Bacteria > Spirochaetota > Spirochaetia > Treponematales > UBA12059 > SZUA-370. The sequence goes on from JAFGUM010000472.1 coordinate 279, forward strand.
TCAAAGAGCGGAGCCGCCGCGAGGCTTCCGACAAGGGCCGCAAGAAAATAGCCCGCGGACAAGTAGCCATTCAGACTGTCCGTCCCCGCCGCACCTACCATTGATGCAAGCCTCGGCTGCCAGTACGTCTCTACCGCTGAGAACGCGACGCCCCACGCCGTCCCGGCAACCAGAAACGCGACCAGAGCCGGGCTCGATCTGGCAAAAGCGATAGAGTCGGCAAGAAACATTCCGAGCCTGGTGGAAGACCGCTTGAACGCACCGCGGTCGTCCGATACCGAAAAGCCGGTAATCGCCCCGAGCACGGCGAGCAGGAACAGCATCGCCAGCAGGTTGCCGTGGTAACGGTTCGACGCGGGCGCTATCGAAGCCCATAGTCCAGGCAGGAATCCTCCCAGCACGCTGCCAATCGCCAGTCCCGCCGTGTCGGCCGCGTTGACCGCGGACATCAGCCTGTGGAGCTTCTCCTGCCCGCGGGCTTCTATATACCGGTCGATGAGCAGGGCTTCAAGCGAACCTGACGAAAGGGCGCGCGACACGCCGTAGAGACCGAAAGCCGCGCTTACGGCCAGAAATCCGTGGGCGAACAGAAGTGCACCGTAAGCCGCCACCTGGAACACCACGGCCGCGAGGTAGGTTCGCTTGCGACCGATGCGATCCGCCAGCACGCCAGTGGGCAACTCAAGCGCCACCACGACAGCCGACATAACGGCCGCCGAAAAGCCCAGCTCAGCCAGGCTCAGCCCTTTGGACATCCGCAGGAGGTTGGCAACGGGTACAAGAATACCAACTATACCCCACTGCAGAAAACGAGTTGCTACGGCGACGGCCAGCAGGCCGGACGATCGCGGATATCGCCTCTCCGCGGTGTCTTCAGAGCTCGTAGCGCTCCCCGTATTCTACTATCCGCACGTCTTTGAGCCCCTTGCCCTCGAAGAACTTCTTCTGGGCTTCCATGGCTTCGTCTTCACCGTGCACGAGAAACACAGTTTTAAGCGAGGACAGGTCCATGCGGCTCATCCAGTCCCAGGTTTCCTGGTAGTCTGAATGCGCGCTGAAAGCCTTGATCTCTTCGACCCTGGCCTTGACCTTGAACAGGTCTCCGTGGATGCGCACTTCTTTCTGCCCGTCGCGTATGCGGCGCCCGAGCGTGCCGGCGGCCATGTAGCCAACCACCAGTATCGTATTGCGCTCGTCGGAAATGTTGTGTATCAGGTGGTGCTGGATGCGCCCGGCCTCGCACATACCGTCCGCCGACATGATGATGGCCGGCGTATCCAGCCGGTTGAGCATCTTGGAGTCGTCGACACTCGTGCTGAAGTGCAGCTCGTTGAAGCCGAACGGGTTGTTGTGGTGCCGGATGAACGCCTCGTGCGTCTCCATGTCGTAGCACTCGGGGTGCACCTGGAAGATGCTCGTCGCGTTGACGGCCATCGGAGAATCCACCCAGATAGGTATCTTGGGTATGCGCCCCTGGTCTACGAGCATATGGAAGTAATAAATCAGCTCCTGCGTCCGCTCCACCGCGAACGCGGGAATGATTATCTTGCCGCCCCGCTCGACGGTATCGTTGACGACTTCGGCCAGGCGATCCATAGCGTCGACCGTCGATTCGTGCCGCCGGTCTCCGTACGTGCTTTCCACGATGAGATAGTCCACTGGCTCCATCAACTCCGGGTCGCGGATGATGGGTCTATCAGGACGCCCCAGGTCGCCGGAAAAGCCTATGCGCACGACGCGCCCGTCATCCTGCGTCACGGTGACGTGGGCGGTGGCCGAGCCCAGGATGTGGCCAGCGTCCCGGAAGGTTACCCGAACGTTGGGACCCGCGAGTACGGGTCTGTCGTACGACACGGTGACGAACTGGCTCGTGGCCTGCACCGCGTCCACTTCGTCATACATGGGTTTCCAGTCAAAGCTCTGGCCTTTTTTAGCAGCCTGCTTGCCCAGATACTCGGCGTCACGGGCTTGGATGCGGGCTGAATCCATCATGATAAGGTTGGACAGGTCTCTCGTCGCCGGTGTCGAATAGATATTGCCCTTGAAGCCCCGCTTGGCCAAAAGAGGCAGAAGCCCACAGTGATCAAAGTGGGCATGCGTAAGAATAACCGCTTCTATCGATTCGGGATCCTGGACAAGGGCCCGATTTTTGCGGTCGCTCTCCGCTCGTTTGCCCTGGAAGGCTCCACAATCTACCAGATACCTGGTACCGTCAACGTCAAGGACGTGCTTGGAGCCGGTTACCTCTCGGGCGGCTCCTTCTGAATACAGGGTAATTGCCATACACCAAGAATACGGCCTATCGAGCCATACCGCAAGGGAGCACTCGTAATAAGCCCTACTACAGGAAAAACACCACGGAGCCAGCTACAGCGATCACCGCTCCCACCACCTCCAGCGGCCTTACCCTCTGCTTGAAAAAGAATATGGCGGGTGGAATGATCAGTATGGGTGACAAGCCGATGAGCGAGCTTACGACACCGGCGTGCGTTCGCTGCACGGCAAAAAGCGATAGCGTTACCCCCAGGAAGGGGCCCGCGATGGCTCCGTACAGCGTGGGCTTCATACCATCCGGGTCTTTGAGGGCTTTTGCCAGGTTCCTGCCTCCATCCGTCAACCAAGAAGCGATGGCAAAACCGACGATGGCTACCAACACGCGAATCTGCGTTCCCGAGATGGGGTCGTAGGTGCCTATACCCTTTTTGGTAAACACCATGCCAACGGCCTGCGCCATAGAAGCCAGAAACGCGAACAGGTACCCCCGCTTGTCATCGCGGCTCATCTTCACGACGCTCTTGGCATCCCGCCTGCCAAGAACCGCTAGTACGATGCCCGCCACGACGAGCGCCATGCCAGACAGACTTCGTGGCCCCATCTCCTCGCCGAGCCATACGTAACCCAGTCCCGCGGTCAGCGGTGGTGAGAGGGCAAGAAACAGCATGGTAATACGAGAACCGATGGTACGGTACGCGCTGAACAGAAAGACATCGGCAATGACAAAACCAACCAGTCCTGATAGAGACAGGTACAGCCACGAGTCCGCTGGCGCATCTAGGGGAAGTGGCATTCCCCTCGTGATGGTTCCGGCGATGGCGAGGAACCCGAGAGCGAATACCACTTTATAGAAATTTACCGCCAGCACGCCGATGCGCTTGGTCGCCTTTTCAAAAAAAAGCGCTGACACTGTCCAGCATATAGCCGTGCCAAACGCCGCGATCTCACCGATTCTCTGCATAAACGCGACTATACCGGCCGTAGGGCGCAGTGGGAAGTAGCACAAGTTTGACAAGGGATGAAAACAGGCATATTCTTTAAAGTGTAGGCTGTTTCCAGGCTTGCTGTAGGCGATTCGGAGCATGAAGCGTATTTCATCGTTCCGGGAAGGAGGCCACATGGCTGTCATATGCGTAGCGCGGGAATTTGCGGCTTTTGGTGACGAGACGGTACATGAACTCGCCTCCATGACTGGGTATCGATCCATTGACAAAGAGTACATAGAAACAAAAATGACCAAGCTGGGGATAACCCCGGAAGTTCGAGCCAAATACGACGAAAAGAAGCCCGGTTTCTGGGCATCGCTTTCTCAGGACAGAGACGACTACCTGCACTTCCTTAAAAGCGTGCTGTATAGCGAAGCCTCACAGGGCAACTGCATAATAAGCGGCAGGGGCGGGTTTGCGATATTCGCCGGAGTGCCGGGTGTCATCAGCGTCAGGCTGGTTGCTCCGCGGGACGTGAAGCTGCAGCGAATCAGCGCACGGTTCCACTGCGACGAGAAGCGAGCCGAACAACTGCTTCGGCAAAACGACCACGACCGCAAGGGCTTCCACGACTACTTCTTCGGGCTCAACTGGGAAGACCCTGTGCTGTACGACATGACCATCAACACCGGCAAGGAACACCCAGCGACGGTAGCGCGCATCATCGACCAGCTCCGAACGCTTACCATCACCGCGGAAACAGAAAAAGCCTCCATCGCCAGGCTCTCTGAGTTGCGCCTTGGTCAGGACGTCGTAACAGAAATCGTGTACACCAAGCGAATTCCGATCCACTTTGTAGAAGCCGACGTCAAAGGCGGGCGCGTCGTACTCCACGGCGTCGCGAACACGCAGAGCGCCATAGACGCAGCAGGGCAAGTGGCCGCGACGGTACATGGCGTAGAATCGGTAGAAAACGCCATCCAGATCGTCCAGGAATTCGCCGTCATGCCGTAGACCCGCAAAGGAACGGCAAAAGCAGAAC
>JAFGUM010000473.1 GCA_016938515.1 Spirochaetales bacterium
GCCAGCCGCCCAGATGTGTTCGGGCAGTATCGGCGTAGGGTTCTGGAGTATGTTTGCCTTTGGCTCCGACGTGCGGAGGATGACGGTAAGGTCATCTGGAGTCTCTATGGACTCTATGCCAGACAAAAAGCCGTAGTACAGGCCAAGCTCAGAAGCCGCCGTTGTTTCGTACGTAAACTTGACATCCTTGGACGTAAACGGAACGCCGTCGCTCCATTTTACGCCCGCCCGCAGCTTGAACGTCCAGCTGAGATTGTCAGCGCTGACGCTCCAGCTTTCTGCCAGATCCGGCATCGGCTGCAGATCGGCGTCAAACGACGTGAGCGAATCGTAGACCAGCAGGAACAACTCGGTAGCCGCCCGCTCGTACGCGAGGAACGGTGACAGCGAGTCGAGATCTTCGCTCGTGCCTATCCTGAGCGTGTAGCCAGGAGTAGCCCCGGACTGCGCCCACAGCGAAGAGGCCGCCAGGAGCGCGACGATCATGACGAAACAGGTTTTTTTCATTCTCTGTACCTCCGTACGTGACGATAGGCTTCCCGTCAGGAAGCCGTAGTAGCAGATTCCAGCACCGACAGCGTACCCGCGGTCGCGTCGAGGCGCGCGGGTACCCCGAGGGGCAGCGTTGCCTTGTCTTTTTCGTGTCCCAGCGGAAGCCCGTAGATGAGCGGCTTGCCCAAGGGCTCCAGAAGCTCGAATATCAGGTCTTCGAAGCTGCACTGATTGAAGAAGCCTGGATCCAGCTTACGCGGCTCGCAGTCGTGGCACTCGCCAATTACGATGCCCAGGGCGTCCCTGAACTTGCCAGCGTTGGCCAGGTGCGTGAGCATATGATCCAGTATCCACGGCTCGGTATCCAGTTCTTCGAAAAACAGTATTTTGCCGCGGGTATCCAGCTCGAAGGGCGTACCTAAAGACGCGCAGACCAGGGACAGGTTGCCGCCCACCACGGGCCCTTCGACGACGCCCGTAGTTACCCTGAGCAGCAGCTTGTCCGGGTCGGCCATTTCGATGGGTCCGAGCGGAGCCTCGCCCTGCAGCGCAGAGAGCCACGCTGACTTTGTATACTCGGTGAGGTAACCCCGCTCAAATCCGGTAGCCCCGGGCCCGTGAAACGTCACGAGGCTGGACAGGCGGCCGAACATCAGGTGCAGCGACGTTATGTCGCTGTAGCCCACAAAGGGCTTGGGATTGGCAGCGACCGCGTCGAAATCCAGCAGGGGGAAAAGCCGCGCGCTACCGTACCCGCCCTGGCTGCAGATAATGGCGTCTACGTCCGGGTCGAGAAAGGCGTCCATCAGGTCTGATGCCCGCTCCTCGTCGGTACCGGCGAGGTAGTGCCTGTTGCCGTAGCTGTGCGCTCCCGTTTGCACCGTAAAGCCCAAAGCTTCAAGGCCTTCGATGCCTCGCCACAGCTCGCTTCTGGCCCACATGCCGCTCGCTGGAGATACGACGCGTATGGTGGAACCTGGAGCCAGGCGTCTTGGTTTCGTCATACGTCCTCCTTGATTGGGTAGCGGTACTGTTTCCCGTCGTACACAGTGTACGCGCCGTTTACCAGCCCTCAAATGGCCGTACTGGCCACACAGCGCAATAAAAATTGTACACGGTGTACAATCGACGGCAAGCCGCGCCGGCATTGCCCCCGAGCCCTGGCCGCCGTATACTGCGGACATGGACGTACCGCACTCCATAGAAAGCCTGCTCCTCGACCCGAAACTGGCCGGCTTCTCATCGCGAGCTGGTGTGGAAGGTCGCGCTACCCCGCCAGGATGGGTGCTGGAAGCCGCCACGGCACGCGACGCCGCCGAAGCCCGCGATGGTGACATAATCGTAGCCGGCACGCCGGCAGACGACGCGGATGCCAGGCGGCTCGTCGCCACGGCAGCGGCAGCCGGAGCGGCGGCCCTCGCGCTTCCGGAAAGCTGCCAGCCCGCCGCTGACGCGCTACCGCTCGTGAGCTACCCGGCGTGGCTGCCCAGGCACGCGGCGGCAAGCCTCCTGGCTCGCGCGCTGTGGCCGTTCATGTCGGCACTCGTACCAACGCTCAATACACCCACGCGCCCGGCTTATGACGCGGGGGCCGCGCGGCCGAGCGTGGCCGTCAGCGCTACGGTAACGCTTCGCGTCCTGTCGTTGTCGTACAAAGCCGGTGACGCGAGGAGCGCCGGCGACAGCACTGACGCGGCAAGGACGCTCGAGCGTTATCTGCCGGTCGGAGCCGACGCGAAGAGCCTACCCCAGGGAACCCAGGGTGAGCGATACCTGCTGCTCCGCTCAGGCAATCGCGTTGGCGCCTCAGAACTCAGGAGCTCCCTACGCGCGGCTGCCCAGGATCAGGACGCTACCATTGGCGTCAGCGACGAGTTTGCACTCGGCGAGAAGCCATCGGAGCACGCGCCCAGGGCGCGCGAGGCGGCGGTGCTCGGCATGGCGCTGTTTGGCACCGGACACGTATCGTTCTACGACAACCTGTACTTGTACAAGGCGTTCATAGACGATGGCCGGCCAGACCTGCTCCTGACCTTTTCCCGTGAAACGCTCAACCGCCTGCGCGATTGGGATGAGTGCCATGGCAGCGAACTACTCAAAACGCTTGAAACATACTTTGAGCTGGACAGGAGCGTGCGTAAAACCGCAGAGCGGCTGGGCATACACCGCCACACCCTCAGGCAGCGCCTCGAACGCATCGAGGAAGCCACGTCGTGCCCCGTACGCGGCGAAGGCGCGATGCGTTACGAGCTCATTCTGGCGTACAAGCATCTGTCCAAGATCAAACTGTGATGTAGCCGTTACATAGTATTTTTAATATATTTAACTGATGCAGAACCCAATGCAATCGTTTTATAGCGGGCCGTACCGCTACCTCGCCATCGTCTTTATAGTCGTGGTCGGCGTTGGCGGTTATTTCTACCCAGTTATAGGCCTGGCAGTGCTCGCGTTGATGGCCCTGGCGGTAGTTACAAACTTCAGGAGCAGGCGCTACTTCTGCTCGACGCTGTGCCCCAACGGCCGCGCCCTCTCCGTAGCCGCGACGCCGCTGTCAAAAGGCGGCAAACTGCCCGCCGCGCTGACGGAGCCGGGAACCCGGCGCCTGCTGTGCGGCTTCATGGTCTTCTGCATGATCAATATGCTGATACGTTTTGGTGGCAACGGCCTGGCAACCGTTGGGCGCGTGTTCTGGGCCATCTACCTTATAGCCGTGGGCACGAGTTTTGTAGTCGGCGTCCTCTATAAACCCCGGTCATGGTGCGCGTTCTGCCCTATGGGCACGCTGCAGGATACCATCGCCGACGCGACGAAAAAAGCCAAAGCCTGAGCGTCAGCGCAGCCGTTTGCACAGCACGAGCGTCTTCTCATCACCGTATCCTTTGCACACCAGCACGCTGTCCATGGCCGCGTGGATGATCCCAACACCGTACCCGTGGCTGGCGTACGCGCCCAGCTTATACTCGGGAGCCACCAACCAGTCGTAGTCAATCCCCTTATAGCTATACTCCGCCGAGAACACACCATGCCGCACGCGCCAGTCTACGACGCAACGACCGCCGCGCCCCTCAAGACCGTGCTCAAGAATATTGACCAGAGCCTCATGGCAGGCCAGCACCACGCGGCCACGCTGCTCATCGTCGGAGTAGCCCGCCCGGGCCAGAGCGCTGTCTACGCTGTGGCGCAGCTTTGCTCCGGCGCTGCTCGAACCGTGCTTCAGGTTAAGCCTGAGCGTTCCATCAGAGTCACCGGGTTCCAGAGCATCAGCGTCCAGACAATTAACCTTGACGCATACGAGGCTGACGTCATCGGCGAAGCCTGACTCCGAAAACTCAAAAGCCAGCCGCACCAGCGTATCGGCAAGCTCCCTGGGTGCTGTATCGGAGCGCGAACCAACGACGCGCATGATGCGTTCGTCACCAAAGTAGGCGCGCTCGCGCCCCGGACACTCTGAGAGGCCGTCTGAAAATACGACAAAGATGTCCCCTTGCCGAAACGGTAGCAGAAAGGACCTGAACGCCTGCTTCTCCACGAAGCCGAGCGGCATATCCGCGCCTTTTACCAGGCGGCACGCGCCTGAAGCAGCTTGGTAGTGCACGATGGGCGTATGGCCAAAGTCTACAAACTCCGCCAGCCCTTCAGCCTCGTACAAGCGCAGGTACGATAGCGTGGTGATGCTTCGCCTTGCCAGCAGGTGCGGCGTAATGAAGCGCTCGGTAGCGGCGCACACGTCACGCACCCCGGGAGCACGCTCAGGATCACGGGTCATGGTGGCCATCGACCTGAACAGGCCAATTTTTACCACGGTGCCCAGGATAGCGGCGTCCATGCCCTTGCCCATCACATCGCCGAGCATCACGTCCACAGCTCCGGGATGAGGTCTGAACACATCTATAAAATCACCGTTGACCAGCTTGCTCGGCATGGTTGTACACGCGTACTCGATGCAGGCTGACTCTACACGCTCCCCGTTGACGAGAACCGCGGCCTGGAGTCTGGCGCTTTCGTCGGCTTCCAGCGATTGGGCTCGCGCCAGCAACTCCCGGCGTTCGTGCTGTTCGGTTTCATCCTTGATAAATACGAGTCGCCGCTCTGGTACGCCCGGCATCACGGCGTGACGCACGCGCAGAACGCGGATAATGCCATCCGCAACCCGGCATCGTATCGTGTCTTCCCGTACCCGATACTCCTCCGGCTGCGGAGCGAACAGGTTCTGCCACGCAGCATGATCGACCCCGGGCAACGCCCGCGACACGCAGCGTTCCCCCAGCACGGCGCCGGGAATACGTTGCAGACTACCCTCGCCATCGAGGATAGCCTCACCATCCCCTGAGCACACGATGAACGCCCCGTCGGCCAGAGCCGAGAACGAAGCGTCCAGCTCGTCACCCATGCGCAGAAGCCAGGACGGCGAGTGACGAGTCACGGTCATCGTCCACCGGAACGATGCTCTCTATGTGCACCATAGTGAACAAAGCCCGTACCGTGGGAGACGGCGAACACAGCCGCACCACGCCCCCCTTGAGCCTTGAGTCCCGAATCATTCCTACTATAGAACCCAGCCCCGCGCTGCTGATGAAGTTGACAGCCGACAGATCCAGCACCACCGGCTTTCCCGCCTCTATGGCCGGGC
>JAFGUM010000474.1 GCA_016938515.1 Spirochaetales bacterium
ACGACTCGCCTTCGTGGAGTAGCCTTTGCGGGGGCGGAGCCTGATCCCGAATTGGCGTCTGTCGATCCGTTTCCTTCCAGGTCGAGTTCTCCCTGGGGTATCGCCTCGGGTGTTCCGGACGAATCGTCCGCCAGGCTCTCGCGTAGTAGTATCATTGGTTTCTCCATTACATGGTATGTTTCGACCGGAAACGCCGGGAAATTCGAAAAATCGAACGCTCGGGCGGTCGAAAAAATAGGGGAGGCGTAACTAAGCGCGTCCCTGGTGCTGTATATGCTTTTCCGTTTCCGGCCGGAAGATACTCGACAGGCGGCATGGAGCCGCTAAGCGAGACGCGCAGAAACGCGCGATTCATTTTCCTTATGGAAACGATACTCCCGCCCCGATCGTATTGTCAAGCTCGTTCGGGCGTTTGCACAACTTTGCGATACGTGTCATCGCGTGCGTGGCGGCGGCTACCCGTATCGCGTCCCTGCCACCGTCAAAAACAAGCATCTCGGCCTGGCTTCCAGCAGGCGTACGAAAGCCGAACCATACGGTTCCTACTGGTTTTTCGTCTGTACCGCCTTCGGGCCCCGCTACGCCCGTTATGGCAAAGGAACAGTCCGCTCCCATTACCCTGGCGACGCCGTCGGCCATTTCCAACGCGGTGGTTGCCGAAACCGCGCCTTGGCTGCTGATGGTGTCAGTATCGACGCCGAGCAGGCGAATCTTTACGTCGTTGGAATACGCGACGACGCCTCCAAGAAAATAGCTCGAAGCACCGGGCACAGCGGTAAGCGCTGCAGCCGCCAAGCCTCCCGTGCACGATTCGGCGCACGATAGCGAGAACCCTGCCGTGTTCATCGCCAGCGCAACTGCCTGGGCTGCATCCTCCAGCGTTGATACCGCGTGCGTCACGATGAAGCAACAGCGCCAGGCGCAAATGGGTCAAAGGTTTCGCCGTCTTTGACCATCTCGCAGCGGCCTTCAAACAGAACGCCATCGGCAATACGCAATTTCGTCGTCTTGACGTTGCCCCTGATCTGTGCGCTCGAGCGAAACTCCACCTTGTCAGCCGCTTCAAGATCGCCGTGAACTGAGCCGGCTACGACTATGCTCATCGCCCGAATCTTGCCAGCCTCTACTGTTGCGCCTTCGTCTATGTACAAGGCTCCGCGCGCTTCAATGTCACCCTTGAAGGTTCCTCTGATAAGCAGACTGGTGTCAAACTTCAACGTGCCGGAGAAGCTCGTCAGCGAGCCCAGCACGGTGGTTGCTTCTACTTCGTTTTTAAGTGATTGACTTCTCGTACTCGCCTGCCTTTATTTGTGCTTCATTACAAACACGCCATCCCAATCTTCGTCAGGCGGGTCAATCGCGTAGTGTTCGCATCGTTCCAGATATACTTTTGAAGGGCCGTCGGACGGGTCGAACGACAGCGCTGCCGAAAATTTTTCCGCGGCTTCCTTGAATTTCATGAGCTTGTACAGCTTTCTGCCTTCTGCGAACAGTTCGAGCACCCGTTTTTTTTCTTCACTGATCAATGGTGGCTCCTTTCCTCGCTCTTCGGGCAAAGCTTATCAGCGAACACCGGCCCTGGATTTTTTTCTTACTGAGCCAATATCCGTAGCCGCCTTGCGCAGGCCATCCGCTTCGAGCTTGAGGCT
>JAFGUM010000475.1 GCA_016938515.1 Spirochaetales bacterium
GTCCGTCTACCCTGGCGATAGCGCAATCATGCCATCCTTCGGGTGGCGCAATCCACGGTAGCCCTGCAGGCAGTATCTTGATAGAACGAAACCGCAACGCGTCATTTGTGGATGAGAGCTTGAAAAATTCCATCAGCGACAGCGCATCGAGCGTTGCGCCCTCTGCGAGTCGGAAGTACAGTTCCAGAGATACGGCTGTTGCAACATCAACGGGGAACGACGCAGGATCACTCGCAAGGTGCAACGTTTCGTAAGGCTCGTTGACCGGGAAAGCCACGACATTCCTTTCAGCCGGATCTGAAGCGCCAGGTGACAATGGTATTCTGATACCTACAAATAGAGGCGGCTTCGAGGCAGCTCCATCGGCGATAATCCTGTACAGGTACTCGTCTTCGCTGCTATTGCCGTTTTCATCTTCTATTCCCGGACGGACGCGTACCAGAAACTCATCTCCCCATGCTACTGGGTCGTCAAATTCAAAAACAACTTCCGCCGCCACCGCGTCTCCACCCACCATGCGCGGGTCTGTGCCTCCTTCACACGAAACACGCGATGCGATCGTTCTAGTTACGACAGGCTCAGAAAATCTGAGCATCAGAGCGTACCCGGATTCCCAGCCTTCGTTGACGCTCCTTGCAGATCCCGATGCGTCGTCCTCGCAAAGCGTTTCTACAGCATCGCCGTTTGATGTAACGGCTACGGCTTCGATGAGCATAGGAGGCGTTCCATCCTCACCCGCCCTGAAGCGGGACGAGAAAGGGGCTCCAGCCCGGTTACCCGCGCAATCCTCTACCTCGGATGAGACTTGCAACTCGTACCAGAGCGTCTTCTCCCAGGGGCTCAATGGCGTAAATACTGCTACGGTGCCTTCAGCGGACAGACTCCACACGCCACCTATCGCTGGAGATACAGAGAGGTGTGAGCGATAGGATTCACTGGCTATCGCTTTATTGAAGGTTATTGAAATTTCTCCACGCGTATCGGCCACGCAGCCTTCGCGCACGGGAGCGGTACTCAACACGCGTGGTCGTACGTCGTCTGCACGAGTCGTAAAACGACCCTCAAACGCTGTAGCGAGTGAAGCGCCAGCGGTATTCCTGGCCTGCGCTCCTATAGTCAGCGTATAGTCGGCATTGTTCTCTAGCTCTGCGTACGGCTCAAAGCTGAGCGCAGGACCATCCCAGCTATAGTCACCATCCAGCCGGAACCCATTCTCGGTAAGGGAGAACGCTTCTTCGACGCTGCAAGTATCCGCTATTTCTGAGAAGACAACGCGTATCGACAGAGTACCAGCTTCTCCGTATCGTCCCTCGCCCGGTAACCACGATTGTACAAAGAAGCTAGTGCTCCCCAGCAGACTACACGACAGCAGCGTAACACCCATAGCGACGGGCAAAATCAGGAGCAGTACCCGCTTCACTCGTTTGCGGATCATAAGCCCGCCTCCAGAACAACTGAAACATCAGATTCCAGGTACGCGCCGGAAGTGCTCCGTATGCCATACTCGCCTCCGGCAATCCGAAGCTGGTAGTATCTGGTGCAGGCAGCATCACTGCGACGCAGGAGTTCCCAGGTAATGGACAGCGTGTCATTGGTACACCAGTGAACGCTTCTTGTTGCGGGTGCGGGCACGTCGCCTGGGAAAAACGCGTCAAGCGAAACAGCATCGGCTGCGGCTACGCGCTCCGATGCTTCAAACGCCTCAGAGAACCGTAGCGAAAGCGTAAGGA
>JAFGUM010000476.1 GCA_016938515.1 Spirochaetales bacterium
CGCCTGCTTCAAGGTAGGCACCAGCAAGAACACGTACGGTACTGGTTGCTTTACGCTGATGAACACGGGGACAGAGCCGGTTGTTTCGAAGCACAACCTGCTTACGACTATAGCCTGGGACCTGGGTAAAGGGTATACCTACGCGCTGGAGGGCTCGGTGTTCATAGCGGGTGCCGTCATCCAGTGGTTGCGAGACGAGATGCGCGTGCTGTCTGATTCCGGCGAGCGCGAGCGGCTGGCACGCAAGGTGCACGATACCGGTGGCGCCGTGATGGTTCCGGCCTTCGTCGCCATGGGTGCGCCCTACTGGCATCCGGATGCCCGCGGCGCGACTCTGGGCATCACGCGCGGTACTACCAAGGCACATTTCGTCCGCGCGGCTCTCGAATCGATAGCGTACCAGTCTCGTGATCTGCTCGTCGCCATGGAGAAGGATTCGGGAACGCATATACCGTTTATAAAGGCTGATGGTGGCGCGAGCGCAAACAGTTTCCTGATGCAGTTCCAGGCTGATATCCTGGACAAGCCGGTCATCCTGCCGGAGGTGGGGGAGGTTACGGCTCTTGGCGCGGCCTACCTGGCAGGGCTGAAGATAGGGTACTGGTCCAGCCTCGACGATGTCGAGCGCAACTGGCGGAGAAAGCGGGACTTTATGCCCGCCATGGCCGCGGTAACTCGTGACAAGCTGCTGGATCGCTGGGCCAGAGCCGTAGAGGTGACGCGGTCGTTCAAGTGATGCGCTGGCGATGAGCCGTGGCTACCGCGCTTCGGCGCGGAAACCCGCGGCCGCCTCGAGCGACAACAGCGAGCCGCGGTACTCGGCGAGGGTGCCGTACGCCTCTGCCAGCGAACCGAGGGCTTCTATCATCAGCGACAGGTATTCGGGCTCAGAGCCAGCGCCCGCCTGGATGGTGGCGCGCATCTGCGCCAGGTCCGCGGTCCAGCCATCCTGCCGCAACGCCGCGTATTCCAGCCGCGCTCGTCCCAGTTCGATGCCCAGGTACGTCTCGCGTACGAAGGCGCGAACCGAGCGCTCGGCGTCGGCTTGGCGCGCTTCGGCTTCCGCGAGTTCTGCCCTGGCTTTGGCTGCTGCTCCCGCCTTTACCGGATTACCGAACAGGTTGCCGGAGGTTCCGAGGCTGATGGTCAGCTGCCAGTCGTCCTGCCCGAACCAGTCCGTCTCCACGAAGGGCAGGCGCGAGCCGCCGTACGACAGCTCCACGTGCAGACCGATGTCCGGGAGGCCCTTCGCTTCTGTTTCGGCCAGCGTTTTCAAACCACGTTTTACTTCCAGTAGCGAGGCTACGAGGGCCAGATCATAGTTGCCTTCCGCCACGAGGAGGTACGATTCCTCTTCGTTCCAGCGGGTAGTGCCGGCACGCGGGGGCTCCAGGCGCAGGTCCTGTGGGGACAGAGCTTGCAGCCCGGCCATGGACGCGAGGTCTGATACCAGGCGGTCGCGCTGCTCGCCGAGCCTGGCCCTGGCGATGTCTATCTCCTTGAGCTTGATGCGCGCACTTGCCAGTTCGGCTTTGGTCATGAAGCCCGCGGCTTCGCTGCGCTCGGACAGTTC
>JAFGUM010000069.1 GCA_016938515.1 Spirochaetales bacterium
ACACGTACAGGTCACCTATCTTGCCCAGGGTTCCGGTTACGATATAGTCGGCTGCCAACGGCGCGGAAACGCTTGTTTCTGCGCCCAGGCCAAGCGCTGCCTCGGTTTCACTGAGTGCTAACACCTGGCCTTTGTCGTCGATTACCCTGAAAACCTTTAGTTCCACGATATAAGAGGAAACAAGCCTCTCGAGCATGGATGCTTCGCTTGAGCCTACGCCGGTACCAACAAAGGGTGCCATCCGGAGTATCGGCTGGCGGCTCTGGGCTATTACAGCGAGTGTACTTACGAGAGCCAAGGCTGTTATCAGGCCTAGTCGTTTCATCCAAACCTCCACTAGCCGAAGCAGGCTGTTGCAATCATCGCGAAGCGTGGAACAGTGAGTAAAAAAAAGCAGAAATAGCATTCCACAGACGCCTGAAAAACCCCGGGTGTCTCAGGCGATCGAGCTTGGCGTACGCGTCTTCCAGTTCTTCACGTTTTAACGGAGAACGCTGAACATTTTCCTCAATCTCCATCTCAAGCAGACGCATCGCGTCTGCGGGTTCGGCTACCGTCGCTTCGATGGTAGCCCATCCCAGCGCTTTTGCCGCGGCCAGGCGCCTGCGCCCGGCGATTAAAACGTTCTTACTAGTTATCACTATGGGATGAAACTGCCCAAAGCGTTTCATGCTGTCTGCGAGATCGTCTATTTCATCTAGATCTTTCCGAATCCTGTCATGAATGCGGATAGACGCAATTTCTACTTGCAACGATACCTCCGCGAACGATTCATGCACTAGATGGTATCGCTGAAAGCTGGGCTAATCAAGGATGTCATCGTCGGCGGCGGGCGCTACAGCGTCTAATTCTGTGGTTTCTGCGGGTGGTAATGCTTCTGTGCCGGTGGGGCTGTCCTCAGTCGGGGGCATCGAGTCTGGATACCTGGCTGCTGCTGCTTCCAGGCTTCTGAGCAGGGCATCCAGGTCGTTTGAATCAAAATCGAGGTTGGAATCGATCCGGCCACCGCCCAGGACGTCTTGCTGGCTTGCCAGAGTACGGATCGTAGACTCAGCATGATCCGATTTGAACTCGTGCAAATCACAATAGCTTTTGGGCTGAGTACCTTCGTAGTACACCAGATCCTCGGTGCCTTCATCACAGTATTCCGTTGGAAGCAGGCCAGATACCGAGCATACCGATACATCGATAAGGCCAGTCTGCGGACGTACAAAATCCTTGAACGGCAGACCCTTATGAATCTCTTTCATGTAATTCGACCACGCTATGCCAGCTATGGCCGCACCCGACTGGCTTACACCGAGCGAATTTCCAGGGCGATCGAAGCCAAACCAGATAGCCGTGGTCATGTACGGCGTAAATCCTACCGTCCACGCGTCAGCCCAGTTTTGCGTAGTGCCCGTCTTTCCGGCCGCGGGAATGGTATATCGCTTGCCGTCGGGATCTGTCTGTGTAAACGACTGACCAGAGGATGTGGGGTAGGAGAGTGTGCCTTCCTTGACAACCCGCTTGAGCAGGTCTGTCATGACGTAGGCGTTCTGCGGTGAGACAACCTGGATGGCGCTGCCTTTTTTCTTCTGCTCAGCGCGAAGATCCTTCTCAGGTTCGAGTATTGGTCGGCCTGATCTATCCTCGATAGAGCGAATCGCAATGGGAGTAACTTCTCGCCCTTGGTTGGCAAAGACGGAGAACGCCCTGGCCATGCCGATCGGGGATACTCCTATTACGCCGAGAGCCAGGGGGTACAGGCGAGGAAAAGTACGCCGTATCTGCTCCTCGTCAGTAATATCAAGAAGGGCTGACGCCCTGTTGATAGCCGCGTCAAAGCCTATACCGTCGAGAACTTTTACCGATGGTACATTCATCGAGTGCGCGAGCGCGTACCACAGCAATACTTGTCCCTTCCACTCCCCCCTGTAATTGAGTGGGATGTACGGCGTGCCGTCTTCGTTGTAGAAGACGACGGGTGCGTCGTAGATGAGCGTTCCCGGGGTAAAGCGTCTGGAATCTATGGCTGCGGAGTAGTATAGAGGCTTGAAGCAAGATCCCGGCATGAGTTGTGCCTGCGTTGCCCTTATAAGCTGGTTTGATTGGTCGAATTTTGATCCGCCTACAAGCGCTTTGATGTGCCCCGTCTCATTCTCAAGCGTTATGAGAGCGCCTTCTACGGTGTTCTTCTCCATCTGCGTCTTTTGCGAACCATAGCTCGCGTTGGTCGCGGCTTTGAGCGGCTCAAGCCCAAGCATCAGGGCTATCGCGTCGACGGTGGGATTGATGGATTCATGGTAATATTCCATGGATTTGGCGCGGATTTTTGTGTCCTGAAAGAAAATTCCTTCCAGGTTGAAAGCCAGGCCGAGCAATTCGACCATGGGTGCGTACGTTTTCTCTGCCTCTGCGAGACGTTTTGAGCTCGATGAAGCGTACTCCCTGTTTACCTGCGCTATGTAGCGGGACATGTAGCGGTCGGCAACGGCCTGGTAATCGAGATTGAGCGTGGTGTTTATGGTAAGACCGTCTTTGTACAGGTCTATGGAGCCGTACAGCATGTCTTCCAGTTGCCTGCGGACGTACTCGCTGAACCAGGGTGCCTTGTCGTCGCGCGCGTAGTACGAAGCGCTGGCGACGCGGGTATAGTCGTAGTTGTCCCAGTACAACGCGAAGGAGCTATCAGCCGCCTCTTTTGTTACGTAGCCCAGCTCTACCATCTGGTCCAGCACCTCGCGCGACCGTTCCCGCGCGACGTTGGGGTTGCGGATAGGGTTGAACCGTGTCGGACTGGAGAGCTGGATTACAAGAATGGAGGATTCGGCTATCGTAATGTCCTTGGCCGAGTGACCGAA
Organism: Spirochaetales bacterium; assembly: GCA_016938515.1. Taxonomy (GTDB): domain Bacteria; phylum Spirochaetota; class Spirochaetia; order Treponematales; family UBA12059; genus SZUA-370. The sequence goes on from JAFGUM010000069.1 coordinate 2,844, forward strand.
GAAGTATTTACTCGCCGCCTCGACTCCGTACACGCCCGGACCCATGATCATCCGGTTCATGTACATCTCGAGTATTTCCTGCTTCGAGAATCGTCGCTCGAGCTGAAGCGCCCACCAAAGTTCGACGAACTTGCGTCTGAAGCTTATATCGGTGCGGTCGGCGTACAGGGTGCCGGCAAGCTGGAGCGTTATGGTGGAACCTCCACCCATGTTCCTGCCGGTGAGTATGCCTACCAAGGCCCTGAAGTACCCCTTGAACGTAAACCCGGGATGAGTCCAGAACGACTGGTCTTCCCGCGTTATGAGCGCGTCGATCAGGTGTTGGGGAACGTCCTTTATTGAGACTATCTCGCGCTTTTCGCTGGAGGCAAACTCGGTTATGAGCCTTCCCTCGCTGTCCAGGAGCCGCGATGGCAAAGCCGGGTCAAAGGTGGTAAAATTCTCGACTGACTCTATGTTGCGCACCAAGGCTATGGCGACACCAAAGGTCACCCCGAGCACTACGGCGGCGATTATTGTAAGGACGACGAGCGTCTTGAGTGTTGCTGGAGCGAGGCGGCCTGATGCCATGACGAAGGCAAGCCTACGCGAAAGCCGCAAAGTAGGTCAAGCGTGCGCACTGCTGCACGGGTATTAAAAAAGGCCGGTCGTAAGACCGGCCCGCCCTGACAGGCTATCGAGGCTTCCATGGCGATTGTGGGAGGGGAGCCATGGACGCGCCCGACACACAGAATATCGGCGTAACGCTGAGGATTTTGTAGAAATATAGTAGCAAATCCATAGTGCAAATGCGTATACTAGAAAAACGCTGGCGACTATCATACGTACGGGTGCGTTATTGACTGTATTGTTTAGCTTGTGTATATAGAGATATAAATATCGAAATCGTCCCGAGGCGCGTTGGCGTCAGGGGTGGAAATAGCAATGGTGCCATCACACAGGAGGAACCGGATGAAAGTAGCTATCAATGGGTTCGGCCGCATCGGCCGTCTCGTCTTTCAGTCGATCGTCGAGCAGAAACTGCTCGGCAAGGACAAAGTAGACGTTGTAGCGGTTGTCGATATCGTAACCGACGCCGATTACTTTGCGTACCAGCTTCGGTACGATTCGGTTCATGGACGCATGAAGGCCGATATCGCTACCAAAAAAAGCGATCCGTCACTGGCCGATGCGGACATCCTGGTCGTCAACGGGCACGAAATCCGCTGCGTCATGGCGGAGAAGGAACTAAAGAACCTGCCCTGGGGCAAGATGGGCGTCGAATACGTCATCGAGTCAACCGGCCTCTTCGCAAACGAAAAATCGTGGGGCCACCTGGAGGCGGGAGCCAAAAAGGTAATCATCTCCGCGCCAGGCAAGAGCGGCGATCCTGCAAAAAAAATTCCAACCTTCGTCATGGGCGTTAACCACGAGAAGTACGATGCCGCCCAGCACGACGTTATTTCCAACGCCAGCTGCACGACCAACTGCCTGGCTCCGCTCGTACACGTTCTTCTTAAAGAAGGCATTGGCATCGAACGCGGTTTGATGACTACCATCCATTCTACTACCGCAACGCAGAAGACCGTAGATGGTGTTTCAAAGAAAGACTGGAGAGGCGGCAGGGCTGCCGCGATCAACATCATCCCGTCCACCACGGGCGCCGCCAAAGCGGTCGGAGAGGCCATCCCTGAAGTCAAGGGCATTATGTGGGGCATGTCATTCCGCGTGCCTACAATTGATGTGTCTGTTGTTGATTTTACCTTCACTGCCAAACGCGACACTTCAATAGAAGAGATAGACTCCCTGCTTAAAAAGGCCAGCGAAAGCTACCTGAAGGATATACTGGCGTGTTCCAGTGAAGAGGTGGTTTCCACAGACTTCATACACGACGACCGCTCCTCCATCTATGACAGCCTGGCTACGCTGCAGAACAACCTGCCGGGAGAGAAACGTTTCTTCAAGCTCGTTTCGTGGTACGACAACGAATGGGGTTATTCCAACCGCGTGGTAGACATGCTGTGCCACATGGCTGGTTACAAGAAGTAGGCA
>JAFGUM010000477.1 GCA_016938515.1 Spirochaetales bacterium
CGGGTCGATTGTGCGCGCGCTTTCACTGGTGACAGCGGGAGGAATCGCGGCTTCGATCGTCGCGGCGCTTACCGTGGTACCAGCCATCGCGAGGCTTTGGCCCGGGTTGCTTGACAGGTTTTGTCTCTGCGACGTTCAGACAAAGAAAGGAATTGTGCAATGAAATATTTACGCGCGTTCGCTATGGCGGCGGCGATGTTCTGGTTATTGGCGTCGGCAAATACCGAGGAGTTGCCGGGTAGGGGGTTTGATGTCGCGGCGTATGAATTATCGCTTCTATCAGCCGACAGGGCTGAAGATCCGCTGGGATGGATTACTGTAGCGGGTAACGGCCTCAACACCGCGATGGCACGCTGGGAACGGATGGCCGCAGAACTGTATGTCGATACTGAATCCATGGAAACCGCCAGAAATAATCTGGCTGGCTGGACGGAGGTAGACGTAGCCCGTCGATTTGCAGAGTGGTTGCGGGATCGATTCTTTGGCAGGGAAGCCGCGAGGATGGAGAGCATTGTCAGCAGTGCCGTTACGACTGCCAATGAGCGGTTTTTGTACGTGACATCAGACGATGGCTCGATACTCGTTGATGAGAATGGAAACCCGCGATACGCAGAAGTTGATGGCCAGGCACCATTGGCTGAGCTGGGCGCGTGGCGGGAGTCCGTTGGACACGCCGTATCAGAAGCCACCGCGATCGCAAGGGCTAGCTACGAATTGCCGGTAGAAACACTGCTGTCGGCAATACCCGATTCCAGTAGGGCGCTATACCAGGAAGCCATGTCGAAAGCCGCGACGGAGGCTCTGGACAGGAGCGCCCGTGAACTGAACGCGCTCGCGTACAGGGAAGAACGGCTATTCGTTTCTCGTAGAAGCTCGGATGTCTGGAGCCTCAGAAAAAAAAGTGATGGAGAAACCGCTGGCGCCATCGCGGCTAGCCTTGTTCGTGATGTCAGCGCGGCGTGCGAGGAGGGCTTAGCCTCACTGGCCATCAGGCTGGAAACAGCTTCCGCCTCCAGCGTAGACCTGGATGCTGCGGGGGAGGGCTGGCTTGAGTCATTTCGAGAGCAGTTTGGGCGAGGGCTTGCATCGTGGCAAAACGCAGAAGAAAGATTTATGGTGCGACGCTTCGAATGGGAGCGGGATACTGCGTCGGCGTATCAGGAGGGCAGCTCATCGTGGGCAGAAGCGTATCGCCTGCTCCTCGGCCAGAAAAAAGCCTGGGAAGCCAGCGCGAGTGTCCTCCTCAGAAATGGTGAAGCCGCTTTCGCGGCGGCCAGTGAATCACTCGAAGCGTCTATAGCCGCGGCCCGCGCCGAATTCGATCGCGACGCCGCGAGGCGCGAAGCCTCGGGCGCGGAGCGCGCCAACGCGCTGGTAGACATGTACCTGCAAGCCAGCGTCGCGGCGGACACGGCGAAGGAAGGCGCCGAGTACTGGCTATCCTTGCTCGGTAGTGATGCTCCAGGTTTTGAAGACGAGAACCTCGGGGAGTGGCTTGTGCTCCAGCGTTCTGTTCCCGGCGTTGCAGCAACGCGTACGCGGTACCTGGAAGAAGCCGCCGCAAGCCTTGTGCAGTACGACGAGTTTACCCTTAGAGCCAGGGATGC
>JAFGUM010000478.1 GCA_016938515.1 Spirochaetales bacterium
CCTAAGCTGGAAGACCGGGCAGCTTTCTGACGCGTGCGATGTACAGGGGGCCGGCGCCGGCAGCGCGGTCCGGCAAGTACAGCACACCGTACTCGCAGCGTTCGGCGCGCCCATCTTCCGGTAGCGGATCAAGCTCGAGCTCTTCACCGTATTTTGCCACGAGGCGCCCAACCGGGCCGTCATTTTCCTGGGGTGACAGAGCGCAGGTCGCGTAGACGAGTGAGCCACCCGGAGCCAGAAGCAGAAAAGCGCTCGACAGCAGAGCCCACTGCCTGCGTGACAGGAACTTGACGCGAGCCGGGCTCCACGCTTCGAGCGCGGCGGGATCCTTGAGGACGTGCCGCTCGCTGGAGCACGGCGCGTCAAGCAGGACGGCTTCAAAGCGGCCGCGCTCGCCCGGGCGCCCGCCAGCCGCGGCGGCGTCAAAGCCTGACACCGTGACGCGGCGGCGGAGCTCCGCGGGCAGGTGCGCGTCGAGAACGTTGGACAATCGCCTGCGCCTGTCGCTCGACAACTCGTTTGAAAGCAGCCGGCAACTCTGCGCCATCCTCGACGCAACGACGAGGGTCTTGCCGCCGGGCGCGGCGCAGGCGTCGAGAATCTCGCCGGAGGGGGGCAGCCTGAGAGCCATGGCGGCTGCTACGGACGCCGAGTCGAGCCGGTAGGATGCTTGCAGCCCGTCTGAGTAGTCGAACGCGTCGCTCTTTTCTAGCAGGGCTTCTCGTAGCCCTGGCCAGCGATCTCCATAGAGAGCCTGGAACCATTCGTCGAATTCCTTGCCGCCCACGGCTCCTCCTTTGGGTTCCAGCACACCGCGCTTGACCCTTCCACCACATTGTCCGTATGCTCTACAGCGCCCAAGCGCACACCCCGTTACCAAGGATACGCCCGTATGCCCCAGCCGCTCGTCCGCGCCTTTATTTTTGACCTCGATGGCACTCTCGTTGACACCCTGGGAGACATAGCAACCGTAGTAAACGAGTTTCTTCGTTCCCGCGGCTGGCCAGAACACCCCAAAGACGACTACCGCCTCAAAGTTGGCAGGGGCCTGGCCAACCTCATCCGCAACGCGGTTCCTCCCGCCTTTTCAGACCGGGTCGACGAGTACTTCCCCGAAGTATTCTCGTCATACGAAGCGATGGGTACGGGCACGTCACAACCCTACCCCGGCGTTACTCAAGTCCTGGGCTCGCTCGCGGAACGCGGGGTTCCCCTGGCTGTCGTGTCCAACAAGCCAGACGCCATCACCAAGGATATGGTTGAAACGCTCTTTGCGTCCATACCATTCGCCTTCGTACGCGGTGCCATAGACGGCGTACCCTCCAAGCCAGACCCAACATCAGCTCTGGCCGCGGCGCGAGCCTGCGGCGTACCCGCCGGAGAGTGCGCGTTTGTAGGAGATTCCAACATAGACGTGCATACGGCGCTGGCGGCGGGCATGCTCCCCGTTGGCGCAGCCTGGGGGTTTCGAGGCCCGGACGAGCTCATAGAGGCCGGTGCCGTGGTTATGGCGAGTTCTATTACCGAGATTCCAGCGCTTCTAAACTTTGACGGCCAGGCTTCACGGGAGCAACTTCTGCGCGTATAATCAATACCACGGAGCCAGGACATTCCGGAACAAGGAGACCACCGATGGACAAGAACGCCATACTGGATCGGGCACGCGACTATATGACCAAGGAAACCGACGAAGGCTTTAAATCGGAGGTTGCCGCCCTTGTGGAGGCGGGCAACACCAAAGAGCTGGAAGATAGATTCTACCGTGACCTGGAGTTTGGCACTGGAGGACTGCGGGGCCTCATAGGAGGCGGGTACAACCGCATGAACTCCTACGTGGTTCGCCGCGCTACCCAGGGTATGTGCGACTATATAAACGCCACGGTGGCTTCCAAAAAGCTATCGGCGTGCGTCGCGTACGACTCCAGACACTTCTCCGCCCAGTTTGCGCTGGATTCCGCGCTCATATTTGCCGCCAACGGCATCAAAGCCTACCTGTTTACGTCGCTCAGGCCTACCCCAGAACTATCGTACGCGATACGGATGCTGGGAGCTGACACCGGCGTCGTCGTAACCGCCAGCCACAATCCGCCGGCCTATAACGGCTACAAAGCGTACTGGAACGATGGAGCCCAGGTAATAACGCCTCACGACGAAGGTATTATCGAGCGGGTAAACGCTGTTACGAGCATCAAATATATATCAAAAGAAGAAGCGCTGGCCAGCGGAATGCTCGTGATGATTGACAAGGAAATTGACGACCCTTACATACTGATGGTCAAGTCAAGACTGTTCAGGCCGGACCTTATCAAGGCGATGGCCGGGCAGGTCAAGGTCGTTTACACCCCGCTGCACGGAACCGGAGCCATGCACTTCGAGCGCGTGATGGGAGAACTGGGTCTGTCAGTCGTTACCGTGCCCGAGCAGCGAGCCCCGGACGGTGACTTTCCGACGGTGTCCTATCCCAACCCGGAGGAAGCGGCCGCGCTCAAGATGGCGCTCGACCTCGGCGCCAAAGTACAGGCTGACGTCGTCATGGCGACAGATCCGGATGCCGATCGCCTTGGCATAGCCGTTCCTGATGGCTCGGGTGGCTTCACGCTTATAACCGGCAACCAGCTTGGCGCGCTTCACGCTGACTACATCCTCCACTCGCTTCAGGAACTGGGCAGGATGCCCAGGCGACCCGCCATCATAAAGAGTATCGTAACGACAGGACTGCAGTGCCGCATCGCCGCCGCGTATGGAGCCGAGTGCCACGACTGCCTTACCGGCTTCAAGTGGATAGCGGACACGATGCGCCGCTTCGAACGAGACGGCCTGGACTTCGTATACGCCACCGAGGAGAGCTATGGCTACCTCGTGGAGGACGAAGTGCGCGACAAGGACGGCATTTCCGCCGCCGCCATGACGGCGGAAATGACGCTGTACTGGCGAAGCAAGGGCAAGAGCCTGCTGGAGCGACTCGACGAGATTTTCATTGAGCACGGCTACCACGAAGAACGAGGCTTCAGCAAGTACTTTGAAGGCCCCACGGGCATGGACGTCATGCGCGGTATCATGGACTCGTACCGGGCAAAGCAGCCGTCCAGCATCGGCGGCATCGCCGTGGAGAGCATACGCGATATAAAGACAGGCAAGAAATGGAAGGCCGCTTCACCACAGGATGCCGTCGCCGTCGAACTGCCGACGAGCGACGTTATACAGTGGTACCTTGTAGATGGCACGATGGTAACCGTTCGCCCGAGCGGCACAGAACCCAAGATCAAGTACTACGTGCTCGCGCGAACCGACGTGGGCTCCGGCGGGTTGGCCGCAGCCAGAACAGCCAGCGCGGCCAAGGTAGACGCCATCCTGGCTGATGTAAAGAAGGTCGTTGGTTGAGGTACGGCGGCTCGGTAGTTTCGCGGCTTACCCGCGATGAAGTGGATGCGCTCGTATCCACGCTCGGGCGCGTTCGCTTTGTCGCGCTTGACTTCGAAACTACAGGGCTGTCTCCGACGGCCGATCGCGTCGTGGAGATCGGCGCGATCGGCTTTACCGTGGTAGAAAACGCCGAAGGCTGGTCTACCGTAGAGACCGGCACGCTGGAGACGCTCATAAACCCGTGCAGACCGATACCACCGGAGGTGTGCGCGATACACGGCATAGACGACCTGGCCGTATCGAACGCACCAAGCTTCGCCGAAATCGCGGGTGATTTTCTGAGCTTTATAGAAGGAACCGTACTCGTAGCGCACAATGCGCCCTTTGATATGGGATTTCTGAAGGCAGAGATGGAGCGCGCTGGCCTTGATAATCCGCCCAATCCGGCGTACGATACAATAGCGATAGCAAAAACGGCAATTTCCGGCTTGCCAAGCTATTCACTCAAATCGCTGGCTGCGTCGTTTGGCATTGCCCAGAATGCCGCTCACCGGGGCGGAGACGACGCCAAGGTTTGCAAAGAACTGTTCGTCCGCTGCATAAATCTAATAGATAAAAGAAATTAGATAATTCGACAATATTGTCGTATTCGACATATTTGTCGAATTATCTGCGCGCTCCTCTGAAATCTGCCATTCACCACATACACCTACATTTTTTCGTCATTTTAGTCGACATCGACGTTTACGTCGCCGTGTGGTATATTAGAGTTTGAATATTCTCAGAACAGTAGTCTTGTGGTACGTCACGCGGGCGATTGTAGCGCATAAGCGCTGAATACTGTCGCTACGACGCCGATATTTGATACGGGGTACTGTTCTTTGAAACGGTTCCCCAAAGGAGCGCGTATGAAGTCACGACACGCATCGACTCGCCTGATAGGGCATACAGCGCTCGCGCTCATGCTGGTTTTGTCGGTGGTATCGTGCGAAGGGCCGCTCTTCGGGCTCGGCGGACAGGTGGATCTGTCTGCCCCTACTATTTCAATCGAAGCACCAACGCGTGATTCCTACATCGCCGATGATTTTATCATATCGGGAACCGTGCAGGACGACTTGGCTGTACAGAACGTTACAGTAGAATTCAGCGATCGAAACGCCGTCCTTCTAGGCTCCTTTCCCGCGACCATCAGCGGAGAAGACTTTTCTTTGCCTATCAGCCTCGACGAGCACGCCAACATCGAAGGGTACGCGGTCATAACCGCCATCGTCGTTGACTCCAACGGTAAAACAGCCCGCGTCAGCACGTCTGTTTCCATAGACACAAAAGCCCCGGTGGTGCTCGTGACGAGCCCGATGACAAAAGCTCCCGACACGCCGATACAGTCGGAATACGTAGACATAAAGGGAGAAGTCTTCGACCGCTCCCCGATAGCATCGGTAATCGTTACGCTGTGCGATGGCTCTGGAACGGTAATAGCCGGCCCGCAAACGGCCGAGGGTACCAATACCTGGACGACCCGATTCATGCTCAAGGGCGCCATAGCGGATTTGGCAGATGGCGTCTACCACTACAATGTCAGCGTTTCAGATTACGCGGGTAATACGTCATCGTACTATTTTCACCGCTCTGACATCATAGCTATCAAGGATGCGTCTGCCAGTTTCCCGGCGATGGACGAGATTGGCAGGCTGGATCAGGATGGAAGCGCGGGAGACTCCGGCATTACCGCGGGTGAACTGGAAACTGTACGTATCGCAGCCTCCAGCGAGTTGTCAGACTTCCGATACATTTCCACGCCCCTAATCGAATTTGATTTTTCAAACCTTACCGAGGGCGTCTCTGCCGACGAAAACCTTCTGGCTCCAAACTCAAAAATCACTGGCGCCATAATACCGCCAACCGGGAGCGGCGCGATAGACAAGACGACAGTAAGCGCGGAATTGTATGATACAAACGACGCATGCCTATTCACCATCCAGAACACCACCGACGATGAAACTGACAATATCAAGGTAACCACGGTTGGAAGCGCAGCGAATTTCGCCATAACACTCAAGAATGGGGTAGATCCGCTAGTACCCGCAAAATACAGCATCGTAATAAGAGCGGAAACAGACGCAGGGGTATCAGGCCAGGAGAACGCCGTCCCCTTTACCATCGACGCCGAAGCTCCCACCTTCAGTGAAACGAGTATCGAGCCCACTGATCTATTCAAGTCGTCTGCCTTTACGTTCAGCTTCAATGGTTCACACACGACAGAGCTGCGCGACATCGTCATAGAGCAATCATTCGAAGGAGCAGCGTATACCACCGCAGAGACGATACCGCTCTCTGGTACCTCCATCAGCGCACAAGCCAGCGGCTCGATGCCTACGGGAACCAATGGCGATGGCTTGTATAATTACCGCATTACACTCTCAACCGTCGGAGGCAAGTCGACGACGATTCTTCGCTCAATCACTTTCGACTCCACCCCCCCCAACATCGAGATAACCAACGTAAACCCCGTCGTGGGCTCAGATTCGCTCAACGGAGAAGTGGCGCTTTCAGTATCGGCAACCGACTCCAATGGAATTTCGTCGGTCAGGCGCTGGATACTACCCGCAACGGCCGACGAGCCTTCGTGGGACGAGCCAGGGTACGGCGAGTGGACAGCAACTCCTTACAGCTGCGTAGTGGATACAACTGCTGTCGGCATGCCCGTAGGGGCTACGACACTATGGATCAGGGCAAGGGACAAAGCCGGCAACGAATACAGCATCTCGGATTCCTATACGATAGACCAGGCCTCTGACAAACCGGTGTTGTCCAACACCAATATGAACCTGTCCTTCGACACAGAGCCCGAAGCCGCGGGCAACCTGCAGGAATCCGGCGCCAAGATTACAGCCACCATCACCGACGATGACGGCGTAGACGGGGATAGTATTACGATCTCGATAGATGGCGCCGCCTCCTCCGCGGTGGGCACCAAGACCGCCCAAGGTACTGGCTACAATATCCAGCATGATCTATCCGCGCTCGGAGAGGGCGTGCACTATATCGTGCTCAACTACAGCGATGTGGCAGGACTACCCGGCGATGCCAAGACTATTTACTTCGTCGTCGATAAAACCGTTCCAACGGTTACCATAACGGGACCACTATCTGGTTCTTACAAGAACGGCGACTTTACCGTCTCGGGAACAGCGGATGACGGCACAGCCTTCCACACGACGACGCCTCTCATTGCTACAATTAAAAAGAATTCAGATCCTGCCACAGCCGTCTCCCTCGGCGGCACGACCGAAAACTGGACCATAGACGCCGCGGGCCTGGAGAGCGGCTCGTACCTGTATACGGTAACCGCTATGGATCAGTTCGGCAAAACCGGTACTGCCACCGTAACGGTAATAGTCGACAAGGATGCTCCCGTCGTGACAATTGGCACGCCAGCCGCCGATTCATGGAATCGTGGCACCACCCTCACCGCTACAGGTACGGTTAGCGAGGCCAACGGCATCGTGTTGGTGGAATATTCCACCAACAGCACCGATGGAAGCGACGGAGACTGGAACCCTGCCAGCGGCACGTCTACCTGGTCTGCGTCGGCGCTGATAGACACACTTGGAGAAGGTGCCGGCAAGCTGCTACACGTTCGCGCCACCGATATAGCCGGCAATATCGGCTTCCTGGCACGCGCCTTCGGCGTGGACCAGAGCGATCCGGCGACGAGCGTCTCAGGTCCCACAAGCAGCTCCGCCGCCTTCGAGCTTTCTGGAACGGCTACCGATACCAACGCCGTCAGCACGATACTCGTCACGCAGATCAAAAATGGAGAGGAAGCTTCGAGGGTAACAGTTCTGGATGATGCAACGCTATCGGGCGTGAGCGATTCGTGGACCAGCGGTTCGACACTGCCAGCAGGTGGTGTTGCAACGGGTTCGTACGAATACACGATCACCATCACAGACACAGCAAACCACCAGAAGGTCTACTTTCATACTGTCACGATAGATCTCGATCCTCCAAGCTCGTCAATCGTCAATCCTGCGGTAGATGACATTCTGTTCGGTGACAGCTACACCGTACGCGGTACTGCCAGCGATACAGGCCCGTCTCTCCTGAACCGGGTAGAATATTCCCTGGACAGCACCAACGGTGTTGACGGCTCGTGGACAAGCGCTGTTGGCACCGATACCTGGAGCGCCAACCTGGATCTTATAACGGTTGGAGAAGGCACAAAAACACTATGGACCCGCGCAATAGACAACGCGGGTAATGTACAAGCGTCACCCGACTCGGCAACATTCATGGTAGACCAGAATAGCCCGACGCTGACGGAAACAACGTCCACCTACGGCGAGGCACTCGTATACGTAGCAGGAGACGTAGCGTTCGGCGGAGCCTCCACCGACGCCAATGGGATTGACAGGCTCGTCGTCACCTATGAAAAGAACGGGACAACGATTACTGCGCTTGACCAGAGCAGCGGCGATACGAGTTGGGCCTGGACGCTCGATGATGCTCTTGGCGACGGAGCCTATCTCATTACCGTAACCGCTACCGACAAGGCGGGCAGAACGGCACCCGTGACACGAAGGGTACAGGTAGATACTACCGGGCCAACCCTGACGGTAGACCAGCCGCTCGCTGGACAGGCCGTTACGTCAACTCCGTTCACCATAAGCGGATCGTCGCTGGAAAGCGGCGGATCAGGCTTCGACGGCACCGCCGATGTTGAATACTCGCTTGACGGCTGGACTACGACCACCCCGCTTACCCTGACGGCAGGTGCCTGGTCTGCCAGCGTTGGCCTCGGAGCCAGCCAGGGAGCAAGAAGCCTCCAGGTACGCTCCACAGACAGACTGGGAAACAGCAGCCTGTCGACCATCGGTTTTTTCTACGACGAATCAGTTCCATCTATATCAGAGGATCTCGTAGTCACTGAGGAAACGCAGTACATCAACGGAGATCTGCCGTTTAGCGTCAGCGCGTCAGACACGTGGATGATGCACCCGTCCGAACCTGTTGAAGTTCTGATAAACGGAACACACGCGGTGTACCTGACAGGCTCTGGAACCTACTCGTACATCTTTCCCGTAGATACAGACGGAACTGGTTCGGTTGACACGAGCGGTTATCAGAATGGTGAATATACGATTACATTCATAGCCAAGGACGCAGCTCTCAGAACAAACAGCGTCACCCGCAGCGTACTCGTAGACACGACTATACCTACCCTATCCGGAATCACCAACCTGGGTTCTGAATGGCAGAGTTCCGAGTCAATTACCATTGGTGGTATGGCCAGTGACGGCAGTGGCTCGGGCGTATACCTTGTTGAGTACGACATAAACGACTCTGGAATCTGGAAGCCCCTGGCTAGCACCGCCTCATTCTCCGGTGTCATAACCATTCCCAGTGGCACCAGCAACAAGCTGGAGATCAGGGCTACGGACAAAGCCGGCAACGAAAGCGTCATAAACGAACAACTGGTAAATGTAGACACGATCAACCCGGGTATAAGCCTGCTCTCCCCTTCCTCGGTACCATACTTCAGCGGTCTTTCAGACGAGAGCGTAAGCTTTACCGGCATCGACGGCCAATCGGGAGTGGACACGGTAGAACTACGGGTTGATTCGAGCGACTTTGGCACGCCGGACGCGAGCGCGACCACCCCGACGGCGGGCACGGGGGCGAACGGCACCTGGCAAATTTCCATCCCAGCGTCTTCAATACTCGCAGCCGGTGACGGGCAGTGTGACGTCTACGTACGCGCTACAGATGCCGCGGGCAACTACAGCACAATCAGCTTCCCCATTATCGTGGACACGAATCCACCATCAGCGGCGATCAGCGCTCCATTAACGGGAACCACCGTCAACAAGCTCATAAGCGTTTCAGGCACTGCATCAGACGCCAAGTCTCTCGCTTCGGTTCTGGTAGAGGTACAAACAGGCGCGTCCACCTGGGCCACCCTCGGCACTTTTACAGGAGAAAATGGCTACAACTGGACAATCGTTGGCGTCAACACAGAGGTCTACGACGCGTACGACGCCGACAGCGGTACTGCGGGCGTGCAGATGACGCTCAGGGTAACGGCGGCAGACGCTTCAGGTCGAACCGCGGTGTCGACGCGCACCGTCACCGTAGATCAGTCATCCGACAGGCCGACTATCAGGCTGTCCAACCTTTCTGTACCCAGCGCGCTGGCACTGAGCGCCGATGCCTCAACCGATGTATTTTCAAGCGCGAGCGCCCATGGGCTCAAACTAGATGATGCGGTGGGCTTCTTTGGCTCTGGTCTTGCCGGCGTCATCGACGCTGCAACGACCTACTACGTCCTTGCCAACGGCCTCTCTACTACACAGTTTAAGGTAGCCAGCACCAGGGGCGGTTCCGCGGTCGACGTAAGCTCCGCTGCCACAAACATGTACCTGAGTTACGGAGGCGCCTACCCGAGCACGCTGCGCATGAGCAGAACTGTCTTCGGTACGGTCTCAGACGACGACGGACAGGTAGGCTCTCTACGCGTATCAGAAGACAATATAACCTTCAGCGAGCTCATCATCGATGGTGGCACCTGGTCGTACGACGCGTCGAGCGGGGATGGCCTTAAAAGCCTGTACTTCATCGTCGAAGATGCCGCGACGCCTCCGGTGACGTTCCGCACCGACACCGCCAACGAGCCGCGGATTCAGCTAGCCGCAGGTTACCACGAAACGTACGTACAGTTCCGTGTAGACACGATAGCCCCGGAATTTTCTGCATCCAGCCCGGTGCAGGTTGACTACACCAGCCCTTATGACTTCAGCGATGCGGTGGATCTTGGCGGCGGCACGGCTTTTGGTGGCCCCAATGCCAGCTTTGCCCTCCGTGTACTCGCCAGGGACGCCAACGGCGTACCGGCGTCAGGCGCACGAGTACTCGTACCTGGAGCCGCCGGCAGCCCATTTACAGCTGTCGCCAACGGAACGGACCCCGTGCAGACAACGTACACGCGGTTTGATACGGGTGTCATTAGCGTGGACTCAGTACCCGATGGCTCGGTAAACATGAGCATCGAAGTTACCGATGTTTCGGGGCTTACCTCGGCAACGTCGCGTAGTATCATCGTAGACAATACAGCGCCGGCTCTCGGGTTCATCGCTCCATCTACCGGCTCTCTTGTAAAAGCAGACACTACTATTTCCGGAAACGCTACCGACGGGGGTTCCGGACTTGACGACGTCAGCTATCGAATAGGGCTGGACTATGCCAGCGACGATGCGCTGGCCCCCGGGGGAGAGTCGTATCTTTGGGAAATTCCTTTTGACCTTGAAGACACCTCGTATCAGGATCCATCAGAATCATACCTTGACTCGTCTACTGGCACCGATATTTACATACTGCCATTCATAGTCAAGGCAAGCGACCAAGCCGGCAATACACGCGAAACCGTACCGATTACCGGTACGGCCGACGCCAGGCCAAGCGACACGACGCTAACCGATTCTATCCTCGTAGCAAACCCCTTGATAAAAACCGGCCAGGTTATAATGGTGGGCAGCGCGGCCAAGCTCATAGCCTCCTACGATTCCGCAAGCGGCACGGTAGGCTGGGTTGGCGCAGTATCAACAGCTATAACTTCTTTTGAGATTTACGAGTACGCCCTTCGCATCTTCCCGGATGGAGACAAGCCCACAGCTTCCATTAACTACCCGCTCGACGGCTCGACGCTCGGCGGGAATATCAGGCTCTACGGCATAGCCGAGGATAATCAGGCTGTTTCCGAGGTATGGATGCAGATTGACACCGACAGCGACGGCACCTTCGATGCCGACGATGACGCGATAGGTGGCTGGTACAATGGAGGCCTTGGCAAGAAGGTTGATGGCGCGTCGAGCTGGAGCTATACAATAAACACGGAAGGAGAATTTGACCCTCCCGTTGCAGGTACGACAAAAAAACTGGACATCAGGGTACAGGCAAAGGATATTAACGGAAAGATTGGCCCGTGGTCGGCTCCGATCAGCATGTACGTTGACGCACAGGTTCCGCAGATAAGCGATCTGGTACTTGACCCGGACACAGACCCCGGGAACGGCAACGAGATTCCGTATGAGGATGGCATGTACCTGCGTGGTTCATGGTATCTCCGTGGTTCAATAATAGACGAAGGTGCCGTAGACGAGATACGCATCACCGGAGCCATAGAATCGTCAATTGAATGGAACGGCGTAGACGCTTACACGGGCGATACCGCGTCTTTCACACTCGTTGAAGTCTCGAGTACCGCAAGCCCCATGTACAAGCGCGTAGACTTGAACATTCCCATAGTCTGCCCCCCGGACACGTCGGCTACGTGGAACTTCAGCATCAGCGCGTTTGACAACTCCGACCCCTCGAAAGAAACGTACAGAGCCATGCGCCTCAACATAGATACTCAGGCGCCTACAGCCGGGCTAGCCAGCCCCACGTCCGACTCTACGCTCGTACAGCAGAGCGACGGCTGGTACAAGATTAAGGGTACGGCCAGCGACGACGGCTCGGACATCGACAGGATAGAGCTGTTCTTCGTGCGTCAGGGTGCTACAGACGCTTTCGACAGAATCTACAATCCGCTCAAGAGCACCGGCAACGCTTCATACCTCGATGATATCACCCTCGACACTAACGGCTCGCCAACCATTACCGGTACGGCTGACAGCCGCTCGATTACATCACTCTCAGACGCTTTGCTCGTCAACCAGCCCATGATAAACGTGGGGCAGAAAATACTGATTGGAACCGAGCTCAGAACCGTTTCAGCGTACGTACCGGCATCCGGTACCGTAGAGTGGCTGGA
>JAFGUM010000479.1 GCA_016938515.1 Spirochaetales bacterium
AACCGTCGTAAGGACGGCAACTGTGCCTGCCGCGCCGAATAGAAGCGCGGATACAGCGAGGACCGGTATTAGTATCTTGGATCGAATATTCATCGCGTTACCTTCGCGAGCAGTATACACCCGATCGATACTCGAGGGTCAAATCTTGCTCCCGGCAGCGCAATACCCTATCATTGGCCGTATGCGTTCCATCGTTCTTGCGTTGTCATGCCTCTTTTTGACAACTACCACCGTATCCGTGGCATATTCACAGGCTTTTTCTCCCGTTCAGGGTACACCCCTTGCCATTATTGAGTCCTGGGACTACATCGACGCGATAAGCCACAACGAGCGCATGCTCGCGCTGGTGATAAGCGCGGTGGTCATATCCATCGCGATCATCCTCGTCGCCCTGGTCTGGATGCTGGGCATGCGACGTGCCATGAACGAAAAAACCCGGGCACTTTCCACCGAGATACGCCGCCGAGCCGACACGCAGGCCTCGTTGCAAGAGGCCCTCGCGCGGGTAGAAAAAGCCGAGAATGCTTCCATAGCCGCCGTCAAGGAGAAGGCCGCGTTTATAGCGCTCGTAAGCCATGAACTGCGAACCCCGTTGCAAGGGATCCTCGGCGCCACGGAACTTCTTCACACCTCGCGGCTGGACGAAGACCAGGCCAATACCCTGGCGATGGTGCGAACCTCGGCAGGGCAGCTCAACCGGGTGCTCACCGACCTGTTCGACGTAATGGGGGCCGAGTCTGGCACGCTGAGCATAGAACCCATCGAGTTTCCCTTCGATGCATTCGCGGCCGAACTCGAAGCGGAACTCAGGCCAGCGGCTGAAGAACAGGGACTCGCGTTCAGGTTTTCCGCTGAAGGGGGCAAGCGACGGATTCGCGCGGACAAAAACCGTTTCTATCAGGTTATAGTCAACCTGTGTTCCAACGCGATAAAGTTTACCGGCAAAGGCGATGTAGAGCTGATTCTCAGGTTGAGCGACGAGGATCTCTACGTATCAGTGCGCGATACCGGTCCTGGCTTGTCACGCGAAGCGATGGACAGGATATTCCTGCCGTTCTACCGGGCCGCGAACGGCTCTACCGGCGGAAACCTGGGGCTTGGATTGTCCATAGTCAAATCAATCGTCGACGCGGCGCACGGCTCCATCCGCTATGAATCGAACCCGAGCATCGGCACGCGCTTCGAAGTAAGCCTCCCAGTGGAACTGGTCCGTGAACAAGCAGCCGACACGCAGGTGCCAGCTTCCACCGATTCCACGGACGCATCCCGTGCTGAAGCGCTTTCAGGGGCAGCCAGTACCAAGCGCGCCATAGTCGCCGAGGA
>JAFGUM010000001.1 GCA_016938515.1 Spirochaetales bacterium
GCCAAGACTCTCAACGTTACCGATGACGCGTCTACCTCCGCATTCATGGACTTCGCCGTTACCGAGTTCGGCGCCATCAACGTGGTAGCCCCATGCGCCGGCATTATTCGAGATGGCATGTTCGTATCGCCAGACAGGGAAACCGGCAAGGTAAAGAAATCAATGAGCACCGCGGACTTCAAGGCGGTAATCGAAGTGAACCTCGTAGGCCCGTTTATCACGCTCAGGGAAGCAACGCTTCGAATGGTAGACAATGGATGGAACGGAGTCCTGTTCACCATATCGTCGATACAGAAAGAGGGCGGCGTTGGCCAGCTCAACTATTCGTCAACCAAGGCTGCCATGGCGCTGTGGCCCAAGATTCTTGCCGGTGAGTTTCAGATGAAGGGCATCAAGGGCATACGCGTCGTATCAATAGCACCAGGGTACGTGGGCACACCCATGGTCAAGGGCATGGATCAGGGAGCCCTAGCAAAAATAGTATCCGGCGTACACATCGGCCGCCTGATCGAACCAGAAGAAATCGCCGACACGATGGCCTGGGTCGTCTCAAACGACGCGGTAGACGCCACGTGCATTGAAGTAGCCGGCGGCATGATCTCAGGTCTCATAGCCAAGTAGCCAGAGATAGCTGTCGGTGCGCGCACCGACAGCATCCACTAGAATCAATGAGGAAGCGTACCGGCAAATTGCAGCGGGAAGCGCACCTCGCACACGGCTCCCCCGTCGTTGTAGAACCGCCATGTTCCATCAATCTGCTTAACCAGAGCCTCTACCATGATAAGCCCGAGGTGCCCTGAAACGGAAACGTCAAAACCTTCAGGGAAGCCATCTCCATCATCCGCTGTCGTCAGTACTATCGCGTCATCGCTTTGTTTCGCTTTCAGATGAATCAAGCCCGGGGTATCGCCCGAGTGGGCGTACCGAAGCGCGTTTGATATAAGCTCGCTGATGATGAGGCCGAGGGGCATGGCCATCCCGAGCCCAATCTGGCAATCAACAGAATCAGGATGCACCGTGACGCGACACGAACCGTACGACATCATTTCGCACACGCGGCTCGCCAGGAGCTCCATCAGGGAGCGCAGTCTAAGCGACTCAAGAAACTCTGAACCAACGAGCAGCTCGTGTACGAGGCTCATTGAAGCTATTCGCCGCTGCATCGACCTGCACAGATCCTCCCCGGACGCTCCGCCAACGCCGTTCAGGTGCATGTTGAGCATGCTTATTATAATCTGGAAATTGTTGCTCACGCGGTGGTGCAATTCTCGTAGAAGCTCTTCGTTTTTGGTTATAAGCGCGCGCAAGCCATCGTTGGCGACGACCAGCGCCGATGTTCTGGCTTCGATGAGCCGCTCCAGGTTCTGCTGGATGGCTCGCAGCTCGTTTTCCGCCTGTTCTCGTTTGGCCAGTTCAGCATCGCTCCTTGATACGGCGGCGAGCAGCTTGCGATTGAGCCCCGCGATGTGCAGCAGCGCCGCGATGATGGCCGCCAGTATGACAAAGCCAACAGCCATTTCCCTGGCGTGCCGCTGTAAAAGCTGGGGAAGAGTAACCTTTTCATACACATCGTATGGCGGTACGTGCAGCTGCTTCAAGGCTGCTTCTACAGGGGTGTAATCCGACGGTATTGTCCATCCCGCACACTGCGCAGTTCTGGCGGCAGCCGAGTCTGGCGACATGGCAAGCAAGGCTGCCGCCACCAGTTCTGCCAGCTCCCTGTCAGTGTGCCCAAGCCTGGCCAGAGGCCACTCAGGGTACAAACGGGTTGACAGCATGAAGGGAAAATCTGGGTACTCGTCCGCCTTGCTTTCCAGTATCTCAATCGACCCAGGGCTCAGAAGCCCCTCAGCCAGCATTTGTTCAAGCGTGTCGCTGCGTACGGTTCCAGCGTCTACCGTGCCATCGAGCACCATGTTGACCACCGCATCGTGAGTACCCGC
>JAFGUM010000480.1 GCA_016938515.1 Spirochaetales bacterium
GCGGACGGCTCAACCTACGACCTTGTCTGCGACGGCGCGTGGAAGATGTTTACCGCGGGCGAGATGACGGCGATGGTTCGCATCACTTCGTCAGGCGACCCCGAAAGCCAGGTCGCCGGGAGGCTGCACCGCTGGCTCAAAAACGAGCGCTCGGACGTCCTCAACGACCTGGGCCTGTCAGAGCCAACAGGCCGACGGCTCATCGAGCTGGTCGCGCTGCTGAGGAGGACGTTTACCATCAAGCCCGGGTCCCGGTAGCCGGAACCTACTCTCCCTTCGGCATTAGTAGATCGCACGACGCGGCGGCCAGCAGGATCCCGAACACGCACAAAACGGCGACGATGCGTCTCCGCACACGCTGTTTTCTCATGTCATGATCCCGTTTCAAGGCCGTAGTGCTTGTTGTACAGGTCTATGGCCTGCATGCGCAGCTCTACGCGTTTGGTCTGGCAGAACCAGTTGCCAAGCCAGGCGCCCGCGCTGCCGAGGAAGAGGCCCGCGGACGTGAAGTAGATGCTGATGGTACCCCTGTAATCGGATGCGCCGCTCGCCGCGACGATGAAGGTTGCAAAACCGCCAACCATCAGCGCAGAGCCGAGCGCGGCCGTTACGACGTGCGCGGTATCAAACCTGGCGACGTCTCCCATGATTGCGCTCGTCTCCGACAGGTCGTACAGCAGGAACGCGTCCACGACCGCAGGGTGCACCCGCCGGTCTTCCTGTGCGTACGTGGGTTTATAAAACATGCCGCCTTCGGAAGCCAGGCTGAGGGCCAGTCCTTCCTGAAAGCCGCCCTGGGCTGATGCGGGAGCGCAGAGGATGACGAGCATCAGACCGATACCAACGGGGATGGAACAGCGCCGTACTTTCATTGCTTACCTCCACAAATGCTCTTTGGTGTAGAAGGTGTACAAATAGTAAGCAAATGCCCTATACCAGATACGCAGAGTATATCCCGTAGCGGTAATAATGCAAAGAATATTTAGTTATGGCGCTGGCTATACAGCCTGGGGCGCGTCGCGGCGGTAGCACTTGCGATCCTGGTACGTGAGGATGGTCTTGCGCAGGCGGATGAAGTTGGGCGTCACCTCCACCATCTCGTCATCGGCCAGAAACTGTATGGCGCGCTCGAGGGTCATGGGCTGGATGGGCGTCAGCGTCAGCGCTTCGTCCTTGAGAACAGAGCGCATGTTAGACAGCTTCTTTTCCTTGCACGGGTTGACGTCGAGTTCAGAGTCCAGGTTGTGCTCTCCGACTATCATGCCCTCGTAGACGCGCTCGCCTGGTACGACAAAGAGGCGGCCGCGTGGCTCGAGGTGGTACAGCCCGTAGGTTACCGCATTGCCGACGCGATCGGAGACGAGCGAACCGGTAAAGCGGTTGACGATGTCACCACGGTAGTCCTCGTAGCCCGACAGGTACGAGTTCATGATGCCCGTACCCTTGGTGTCGGTAAGGAAGGTGTCGCGATAGCCGATGAGAGCCCGCGACGGTACTGAAAACTCCAGGTGGACGCGAGCGCCGGCGTGGCAGGTATACGAGAGCATGCGGCCCTTGCGCGCCGAGAGCTTATCGGTCACGACGCCGGCAAACTCTTCGGCGCAGTCTACAAACAGGTGTTCTATGGGTTCTAGCTTTTTGCCATCTCTTTGCTTGAAGATAACCTCGGGGCGGCTGACGCATATCTCGAAGCCCTCCCGCCTGAGCATCTCTATGAGGATGACCAGCTGAAATTCTCCCCGGCCCCGGACTATGAAGCCGCCGCCGGCTTTTACCTCTTCTACCTGGATGGAAACATTGTTGAGGGTTTCCTTGGTAAGCCGTTCAAACAGCTTGAGCGACTGGACCTTCTTGCCATCCATTCCCGAGAAGGGGGATGTATTCACGAAGAAGTTCATCGCCACCGTCGGTTCGTCCACGACAAGGCGCGGCAGGGCTTTTGGAGCGTCCTGGGTACAGATGGTGTCGCCTATGTGCACGTTCTCTATTCCAGACAGGACGATAATGTCACC
>JAFGUM010000481.1 GCA_016938515.1 Spirochaetales bacterium
CCTCGATCTGGACGGCTTCAAGCATATCAATGACACGCTGGGGCACGACGCGGGCGACGAACTGCTCGTTGAAACAGCCCGGCGCATCCGCGTGAGCCTGCGGGAGCGCGATACCGCGTACCGCTTTGGTGGCGACGAGTTCGTCGTCGTACTCGGTACCATCAAGGACGGCAACGACAGCGTAGTCGTCGCGGAGCGAATACTTGAAAGCGTGTCCAACCCCTACCTGCTGCGCGTCAAGGGCAACAACTCGGGAGCGCGTGTGAGCGTGGGCGTATCCATAGGCGTGGCTATCATTCCCGATCATGGCACTACGATAGAAGACGCTACCAAGAGCGCAGACATCGCCATGTACTGTTCGAAGGAAGAGGGCAAAAACAGGTATACAATCTACGACCCCGTGCTCTTTACCAAATCTACCGAGCGATGGCGCCTGGAGCAGGAGATGAAGACGGCCATAGGCAACGGTGGCTTTACTCTGGCCTACCAGCCCATAGTCGATAGCGATGGAAACATTCGTGGCATGGAAGCGCTGCTCCGCTGGAACCGCGAGAAGGAAGATCCGGTACCACCCCAGATTTTCATACCCATTGCCGAAGAACACGATCTGATAATTCCGCTCGGCGACTGGGCGCTCAGGAGAGCGTGTTACGACGCACGACGCATACACCAGAAAGGTCCGCACGAGCTGTACGTCGCCGTAAACGTATCCAGCCGGCAGTTTGAAAAACCGGATTACGTTGACAACCTGGTAACCATCGTACAGCGTTCCGGGCTCGACCCCGCGCGTCTAAAGCTGGAATTGACGGAATCTACGATCATGAAGGACACGATGAACGCGATAGAGCGCATGAAGGAGATCAGGCAGCGCTTGCCGGGGATCTCTTTTATGATAGACGACTTTGGCACCGGGTACTCGTCGCTGGCTTATCTGTCCCGACTACCCGTGGACGCGCTCAAGATTGACATCTCCTTTGTCGTACACCTCGCCGAAGAACAGAACGAGAAAGTGGTAAACGCCATCATCAACCTGGGGCAGAGCCTTGAGCTGGACATAGTAGCCGAGGGCATCGAAACGAGAGAGCAGTGGGACTATTTTGCCGAGCGCGGCTGCGGCTTTATGCAGGGCTTCTTTTTTCAGCGCCCATCAACGCTGGAAGCGGTGTACGCCAACCTGGGCAAGGGATTTAGCCACCAGAAGACCGTATAGCTTACTTGAAGTCCAGCGCTATGGCGCCATCCCACGATTCCGGCGGGTTGCGCAAAAACTCTTCGCAGCGCTCTATGAAGGCCTGGCTGATCGGATCGTCTATGCCCGCCTGTCCGATGCCGCGGAAGTAGTCAAGCGCCGTCTCCCAGTTGCCCTGCTTGTACAGCTTCATGCCCTTGTCGAACTGCGAGCGCGCCTCCTCGGGCAGCGCGTCTTCTACATCCTCCACCGCGAACAGGCTGGTGGCGTTGAGCTTGCCTTTTACCTTTACGCGGTCTACCTCGCGCAGGTCAAAGCGCGAGCCGGTTTTGGCCGCTATTTCCTCTGATACGAGTATGCGGCGGTGGTAGTGCTTGGTGAGGCCTTCCAGCCGCGACGCTATGTTTACCGTGTCGCCTATGGCGGTGTAGTCAAACTTGTCGCTGGAGCCGATGTTGCCGACGATGGCCGGGCCTTCGTGCACGCCGATTCCTATGGCGTAGCCCGTGGCGGGCAGGGTAAGAAAACCAGTCTCCACCTGGCTCATCGCCTGAATCATGTCCACCGCGGCCTGAATCGCGCGCATGGCGTTGTCTTCGTAACTAACCGGCGCGCCAAAAATGGCGAAGATGGCGTCGCCTATGAACTTGTCAATTGAACCGCCGTGCCGCTTTATAACCTCCACCATCACGCTGAAGTGCTTGTTGAGGAAGGCGACGACGTCTTCCGGTTTGTTGTGCTCCGATATCGACGTAAACGACCGGATATCCGAGAACAGCACGACTATTGTCCGCTTTTCTCCCACCATCAGCGCTTCATCACTGCCGCGTGCCAGGAGGTCGTCTATGACCTCAGCCGGTACGAACTTGGAGAACACGTGCCTTATTCTGGATTCAAGCTCCCGTATATGCACGAACAGCACCGAATTTTCTACGATCGTACCGGCGCCGTCTGCGAACACGCCGAGGTTCTCTACGATGGTGTCGGAGAAATAGTTGTTGGTGAGGTTGCCAATGTGGAGCGTTGCCATGACGGTACCACCGGTACCTATGAGGTGGCAGTGGTAGTACGAGCTTATCCTGCGCTTGTCCAGGCGTATTTCGTCAAAGTCCGCGCGGCCTTCCATGCCAAGGTAACGCGGCACTACGGCGTCCATGTCGGCATCCGGAAATACGTCGGCAAAGTCGGCGGAGCAGATGCGCAGAAAATCTTCTGTCTCCGCGCGGTACACGAGGGACGACGGGAGCACGTGCATGGACACGCCGCGGAATTCCTTGATGAGTATAACCGCGAGGTGAGGCTCGCAGACCTTGGGCAGCAAGCCCAGGATGCGCTCCGCCGTCTCTTCCAGCGAGCCTATGGAGCGGCCTGCTTCCGCCAGCAGGTTGAGCACCGTGGACCGGAACAGCTGCACGTCCAGCAGCGATCCCAGCATCTCGAAAACCCGGTCGCGGTCCATGCGCTCGGCGTCCTGCCTGATAACGTCAACGGCGTACGGGCCGTGCTCCGAGAGTCGGCCCACCGTCTCGACGAGCCTGCCCAGGTTGTCAAAATCCTTGTTTATAAAATCGTCGGCACCACACGAGACGGCCCAGTACTTGTCTTTGTCCTCCGACAGGCTCGTGTGCATCAGTATTGGTATATCGCGAACGCCGCGGCGGCTTTTAAGGAGCCGACTCGCCTGGTAGCCCTGCATCAGCGGCATCTCAACGTCCATGATGATGAGGTCGGGGATTTCCCGGTAAGCCGCCAGTATACCGTCTGCACCGTTCGCCGCCCTGGTTACGCGGTAGCCTTCAGACTCGAG
>JAFGUM010000482.1 GCA_016938515.1 Spirochaetales bacterium
ATGTTCATTGCCGGCGCGATAACGGTCTTTCTGAACCAGCAGTCCGTTATGAGGTACCTGGGGCCTGACGCCAAGCGCCACACCGCCTACGGCGTGGCATCGGTTTCTGGCGCGATCCTCGCGGTCTGTTCGTGTACGGTACTGCCCATATTCAAGGGCATCTATAAAAAAGGTGCGGGGCTGGGGCCGGCGGTCGCCTTCCTGTACTCCGGGCCGGCAATCAATATACTGGCTATAGTGCTATCGGCCAAGGTCTTCGGGTGGCAATTAGGCGCGGCGCGTGCCATCGGGGCAGTACTATTCTCGATTATCATCGGTATTGCCATGGCATATATATTCCGCGCCGACGATGCGAAGCGGGCGGCTGACGCCCGGCTGTTCGCCGCTCCAGACGAAGCCCCAAGGCGGAGCCTTGGAAAAATGGTCGTGTACATGGCGTCCATGGTCGGTATCCTCGTGTTTGCCAACTGGGCCAATTCCAGAGGAGGCAGCGCAGCGTGGGATGCGATCTACGCGGCCAAGTGGTGGATTACGCTCGGCTTTGCCCTTGTCCTGGCGTACGCACTTATCAGGTGGTTCAATGGGGAAGAGCGCGTAGAATGGGTTGTGGCTACCCGGGACTTCGCTTTGCAGATACTCCCGCTGCTCTTTGGCGGCGTTCTCGTAGCCGGCTTTCTCCTCGGACGGCCCGGGCATGACGCGCTGATTCCGAGCGCGTGGATAGGCGGGCTACTGGGCGGTAATTCCCTCTTTGCCAATTTTTTCGCTTCGGTGGCGGGGGCGCTCATGTACTTTGCCACGCTGACGGAGATACCCATAATCCAGGGACTCCTCGGAGCGGGGATGGGGCAGGGCCCCGCCCTCGCGCTGCTTCTTGCCGGGCCTTCCCTGTCGCTGCCATCGATACTCGTTATCGGGGGTGAACTCGGTTGGAAGAAGACGGGCGTATACGTGGCACTCGTGGTAGCGCTTTCAACCGTAGCAGGTATTGTGTTTGGCATGATCGCTTAGACGGTTGATTTGCCTGCTGCGGAAAAGTGCCTGAAGATATAGTATACTCCAGGCCATGGAAGAGGCATACATAAAAGCCGCGGAGTTGCTCGGGCGGGCTAGTCGAGTAGTCGCGTTTACCGGCGCGGGCGTGTCGGTGGAGAGCGGCATCCCGCCGTTCAGGGGACCGGGCGGACTGTGGAGCCGGTACGACCCGGTGGTGCTCGACATAGACTACTTCAGGCGACAACCCCGCGCCGCCTGGATCGTCATCAAGGAAATTTTCTACGATTTCTTCGGCGCGGCGAAGCCGAACGACGCTCACCTCATCCTGGCGGACTGGGAGCGACGAGGATTCCTCGCGTCGATCATCACGCAGAATATAGACAATCTGCACCAGGAAGCTGGCAGCCGCGTGGTGCACGAGTACCACGGCACCGCGAGCTTTCTCGTGTGCGACTACTGCCGGTCGCGCTTTCCGGTGGCTTCCGTGAGCCTCGAAAACCTGCCGCCGCGTTGCCCCTCTTGCGCTGGCGTGCTCAGGCCAGACTTCGTATTTTTCGGCGAGCCGATACCCGAAGCCGCTGCGCGCGCCGCGGAGCGGGAAGCCCGCGAGGCCGACGTGTTCCTGATCGTCGGCACGACCGGCGAAATCATGCCCGCGTCGATGATACCCCGCCTCGCCAAGTCCAGAGGCGCGGCTATCGTCGAGATCAATCCCGCGCCCAGCTCGTACACCGACGACATCACCGACGTATTCCTGCGCGACCCGGCTACGGTGGCGGTGCGACGACTCGAAGACATACAAGGACGTTCGGGCCATTCGAGGCGCGCTCGCTAAAATCCCTTGTGTGCAGCGCAACTGTGCGCGATAATTCCACGGTAACGCGGATATCGGGGGGCATCATGAACAGAAAGCGTCTGATTGCGATCATCGTCGTGTTTTTTTGTTATGAAGCCTTCGCGCAGACTCCATCGCGTGACGCTGGACGGCTCGTTGATACGCTGGCGCAGGCTATAGCCGACGGGCAGTTGTCGCGACGCCCGGTGGCGGTACTTGAGTTCCGCAACGTTTCTCCGCTCGCCGAGCGCAACCTCGTCGGGCAGGCGTTCTCGGTGCTCTTCGAATCCGCCGTTACCGACAGCCTGGTGTTCACGCTGGTAGATCGACGCAACCTGGAGAAATACCTTGAAGAAATAGAACTCGCGATGAGTGATCCAACGGGCACGACAGAGCTCGACGCGGGCATGTTCATCGAAGCCGAGTATTTTATAGACGGAGCGGTAGCCGAGGAGGGTGGGGACTTCCGCGTCTCGGCACGGCTCGTACGTACCGATACCGCCGAGATCGTCGCCGAGACATCTGCCGTGCTACCGACGGCCACGCTCGTCTCTCTCGGCGAAAGCTACAGCTATCAGTACGTCGCGGCCAACGGTATCGGACTAGGCATGCGCTTTGGCCCGACACGATTCGCGGCGCTGTTCGGCTCTGAACCCGTTTCTGTTGGACAGGATTCTGGCACGTACGTCGTACTGATGGGAGCCGGCATCTCGTATCGCCTGAGCCGGGGGCTCAAGCTGGGTTTCGGGGGCGATGTTGACGGCCACGATGTCTTTGCCCTGCGGAATTTAACCTTTGGCGAAGTGCAGAATATGGAGTACCTGACTTTAGACGAACTCGACTCGATGGACTTCATAGACAGGAAGACCGGCGCCATCAGCGAGATGGGATCAGGTGCCGATGAGGTCGGGCGACTACGTCTATATGAATCGCAAGGAAATTGCGAGGTCGGTAACCGCGGTCGGTGGTGCGGCTGAGGCGGGAGTGGAATGGTTCGTGTTGCCTCGTTTCGCACTCACGCTGGGAGCGCGCTTCTCGTGGGTGTATCCGCTGTATGGCTCCGGAGGCTGGTCTAGCCTGAGCGACAACGAATCGTACTACACCGAGGACGACCGCTCGACGCTATCATTCGGGCTTAACCCGTTTATGCTGCCGGATGGTACACCCTGGTCCGACAGCTTGTTTACCATGTGGTGGGCCTATGCGTTCGCCGGAGCGACATTCTACTTCTAGCCGTGCGACATCTATCCAGGCTGAGAGGCTCCACTGTTTATTCTGGCGACTATACGGCGTCTGGCTAGACCGGTTCTTGGCCGGGGAGTATACTAAACGTATGCTGACTATTCCGTTGGAACCCATACTGAATACTCATCCCACAGTACAGGCTGTGTATCTCTATGGATCCCGGGCAGTGGGGAGCAATACCCCTGACAGTGACGCGGATATAGCCCTGCTGTTGCCGCCCATGGAAGCCAAAGCTGCAGGAAGCCTTTCCTGGTCACCCCTTCGTGATACTCTGGAGAAGATGCTTGGTCTTCCGGTAGATCTTGTGAACCTGCGGCAGGTATCTACTGTATTTCAGAAAGAAATTATCGCCTCCGGGATCCGCCTGTACTGTGCCGGGGAAGATGATGTTGATCAGTTTGAGATGCTGGTTCTATCGTTATACGGCAAACTGAACGAAGAGCGTGCTGAGATTTTATTATCACTAGGTAAGACTATGAGAGCCTACGAAGTATGAATGACGTTATAATCAATAAATCTGCCAGCATACAGAGATGCGTCAAACGGGCCCGGGAAGAGTATGAGCTTGCGGCGGGCCGGTTCAGTATGGATTACACTCGGCAGGACGCAGCTGTTCTCAATCTGACCCGAGCATGCGAGCAAGCTATCGATCTGGCAAATTACGTAATTCGGCAGAAGAAGCTTGGAATTCCTGCCACCAGTGGTGACAGCTTTACCTTACTGGCTACCGCATCCCTGGTGCCGGTGGAACTGGCGGAGAAGCTGCGAAGGATGGCGGGTTTCAGGAATATCGCGATTCATGAATACCAGCGTATCAATGTGGATATCGTTACCTCCATCATTCACAATGACTCTGAGGATCTTGTCCGGTTTACTGAGGAGATGCTCAAGCGGTACGGCGGTTAATCGATACCCAAACAACAACAGAGCCGGATTAGAACGAGAATAGC
>JAFGUM010000483.1 GCA_016938515.1 Spirochaetales bacterium
AAATGAAATACGGGCAAGCTTCTTCAA
Organism: Spirochaetales bacterium; assembly: GCA_016938515.1. Lineage (GTDB taxonomy): Bacteria > Spirochaetota > Spirochaetia > Treponematales > UBA12059 > SZUA-370. The sequence continues at coordinate 28 of JAFGUM010000483.1, forward strand.
CCAAAACGCACCAGTAGGCGCTGGAACCGAGCAGGTTTATCTGGGCGGGCGGGTCTATGCTGACGCAGGGCTGACTCCGCTGGCTGGGGCGACGGTCCGGGTCTTGGTGGACGGTACTGCGTCGGGCAGTGCTGCTAGCAGCGATGTAAATGGCTACTGGGGTGTGGGTGTGCCTTCGACGGCATTGTCGGCGGCGGGACAGCGGATTGCAGCCTACATTGACGCGGCCAGCCCCAACGGCGGCGCGACTATCTCTGTATGGGGCGGCAGCAATCTATACAACCTGGATATCTATCGAGGCTCGGTGCTGGTACGACATGACAACGGCGGGAACCCCTCGGTGGCGGATATTGACGCTGCCCGGGGCGCGACCGGCGGGAACTTTCCGGTAACAGCAAGCACCGCGACAACGGCGACCTTTGCAGCCTATAGCCTATATGTTCCCAACGGCGTGACCTTTGTGCCGGGAGGTGGAACTACACTAAGCGTTGGCGCGGTAGCGGGGCCGGGTAGCTACACGGCGGGAACGGGAGCGCTGTCTGTCGCGGGGAACTTTGCGCCGGGCAGCTTTGATGCGGGAACGGGCACGGTCACCTTTACCGGCAACGGCTCTACTGCAGCCTATAGTTTTTACAACCTGACCTTAGACGGCGTGACGCGAACCTCTACTGGCGCGTGGACAGTGAGCAACAGCCTAACCCTAATGAGCGGCACCTGGAACCCCGGAGCCTTTACCCACACTGTGGCCGGGAACTGGAATAGCTCTGGCATTACCTTTGCGCCTACGACGGGAACCATACGCCTGACGGGTACGGGAAACATAGCCAGCGCGACGAACTTCTGGAACCTGAGTATCGCAGGGGCAACGCGAACACTTACGGCCTCCCCTAGCGTCTTGGGAAATCTGCATATTGAAGGCGGGGCTATTCTTGCGGCTTCCGGCACTGAAGTGCTGAGCGTGGCCGGCAACTGGACGAATGAGGCGGGTACAAGCGGCTTTGCTGCGGCCAGCGGCGAGGTTTCTTTTATAAACGCCGCAAAGACAAGCGTTATTAGTGGAAACACTACGTTTTTTGATTTTAGCTGCGATACCGCAACAGGGAAAATTCTAGCCTTTGCCGCTAATTCGACAACTGAGGTTGCTGGCAGCTTTAACGTGGACTTGAATGCGAGCCTGATACGCAGCGGCGGTTCCGGCAGCGATCAGTGGAACCTTGATGTTTCGGGCACGAATGATTCAGAAGCGAATGCGTTCTCTGTAGCGGACTCGAACGCAGTTACCGCTCTTACGGTGAACAGCGCCCTTGATCTTGGCAATAACAGCGGCTGGACCTTTAGCGCCAGCTACCCGACCTGGGACGGCAGCGCGGGCGATAGCCTGTGGTCGACGGCTGCAAACTGGAGCAATACAACAGTACCGGAAACGCTAGTAACTGTTCTTATTCCCTCTGACACTAGCACCTTCCCGATTATTGACGGGGC
>JAFGUM010000484.1 GCA_016938515.1 Spirochaetales bacterium
ACCGCGTTGGGCGGTACGACGCCACCGGCTCCCGCGGCTCCGTAACCCAGCTCGGGCGGAATGACGACGAGCCGACGTTCGCCGTAACTCATCGCTGCCACCGCGGCGTCGAAACCGGGTATGACGCGCCCGCCGCCCAGAATGAACGCAAAGGGTTCCCCAGCGCGATCAGCGGTAGAATCCAATTTCTTGCCGTTTGCCAGTGACAGCGTATACAGGATGCGAACCCTGGAGCCAGGCGCTGGCTTTTTACCGTTGCCCTTGGTCAGAATTTTGTACTGGAGGCCATCCGCATCCGTAGCCAAGCCGGGAGTTTTTCCCCGTATCTGGCTGTACTGGGCTTCCAGCGCTTCTTTGGCTCTCCGTGCGGCTCCAGCGGCGTGAGCCTTGATACCCGCGTCGAAGGTCGACCTGTCCGCCTTGAGGGCCTGTGCCGCCGGTCCCTTGCGGACTATGCGGACGCTGGTCATCGCGTCGCCCTTGCGTATGGCCATGACCGCGTCCATGCCCGAAACAACCTTGCCGAACACGGTATACGAGCCATCGAGGAAGCTCGCGGGAGCCAGCGTGATGAAGAACTGGCTGCCGTTGGTGTCGGGGCCGGAGTTGGCCATGCCCAGCACTCCCGCGGTTCCGAATCCCAGCTCGGGGAGCGTCTCGTTGGGGAACGCGTAGCCGGGGCCACCCCTGCCGGTGCCGGTCGGGTCGCCGCCCTGGATGACGAAGCCCGGCTCGACGCGGTGGAACGTAACGCCGTCAAAGTACGGCTTGCCGCTCGCGGAGAGCGTTCCCTCGGCCAGACCGACAAAGCTGGTAACAGCCAGCGGGGCTTTGTCCTCGTATAGTTCTAGAACAATGTTGCCCCGGCTCGTCGATATCGACGCGTACAGGCCGTCCGGCAACGACGCCGTCGGGTCGGCTGTCACCGGCATAACGAAGAATATCATCATTACCGCGCTCATCAGCGCGTTCGCACGTATCATCCGCATGTCACTTCCTCCAGCGGCGAGCATATGCTATGGACGACAGGCGATCAAGTCAGTATTATACCCCCAGGGGGTATAATATGAACGTCGATACCATTCCCATTCGCGGTATGAGTTGTTCCGCCTGCGCCGCGGCGGTTGAAAAAGCGGTAGCACGCGTACCCGGCGTTGAAAACGCCTCGGTAAATTTCGTGACCGAGCGACTATCGGTGCGCTGGGACGATGGGTCCACCAGATTGTCGGCCATCAAGCTGGCGATACAGCAGGCTGGCTACGAGGCGCTCGCGATTGAGACTGACAAGGCGGCGGATGACGAGCACGCCCGCGGCAAGGAACGCGAGGCGAAGGCGCTGAAAACGCGGTTTCTGGTGGCTTTGGCCGCGTCGCTGCCGTTGCTGTACGTGTCCATGGGGCACATGGTCGGAGCGCCGCTTCCGGTGGCGCTGCACCCAGGGCACCACCCGTTGGCGCTCGCGCTGGCCCAAGCCCTCTTCGTCGTTCCAGCCCTGTGGGCGGGATGGAGATTCTACGCGGTAGGAACCGCCGCGCTTCTGAGGCGCGCACCCAACATGGACAGCCTCATAGCCATCGGTACCGGAGCCGCCATCGCGTACAGCGCGTGGTCGACGCTGCAGATAGCCCTGGGAGACCCAACGGGGACAGAGCACCTGTATTTCGAGACGGCGGCCGTCATCATCACGCTGATACTCCTGGGTAAGCTCCTCGAAGCGCGTTCCAAGGGGAAAGCTTCGGTAGCCATCAAAAAACTGATGGGGTTGGCGCCTAAAACCGCTACCGTCATCTCGGGGGGGACAGAGCTCGCGGGAGGGACAGAGCTCGAGCTTCCTGTAGAGGAAGTTTCGGTAGGCGACGTGCTTCTCGTTCGGCCTGGTGAGCGGATTCCGGTGGACGGCGTCATCATTGACGGAAACGCTTCCATTGATGAGTCGATGCTGACCGGTGAAAGCATG
>JAFGUM010000485.1 GCA_016938515.1 Spirochaetales bacterium
CTTGCGAGCAGCGTCGGCGATGTAGACGGTATCGTCAATGACCGCAACCCCGGTAGGGATGCGTAGCCCCTCGAAGGCGGGCGTTGGCTGGCCCATGGAAAGGACAACCGAACCATCTCCGGAGTATTTTGTGACACGAGCAAAACCGACGTCGCTAACGTATAAAAAGCCATCTTTGTCGATCGCGAGGTACTGTGGCCCTGAAAGACGACCAGTACCTGACTGGTCTCCGGAGTAACCGAGCACCTGACCGGTGGCTGAAATTCTGACTATCCTATCCGACTGAAATTCGCTTATGTACAGAGTGCCATCATCCTGCCGTGCTACGGCGAAGGGCCTGTCGAGTCCTGTAGCCCCGGCGTTTATCGAGCGGCGGATGCGTGCGTTTGCGTCAATATCGAGCACGGTGTTCGTGCCGTGGGATACAATGAGAGCGCCGCCGTCTGGTAATGGCTCTATCCACGAAGGACGAAGGAACAGTTGCGTGCCGCCGCTCGTTCCCATGAATTCTTGCACCCTGACATATCGCTCCGGATAGCCCTCTCCTTGTGGATCGGCCATGGCTCCACCGAGCTCAAGGCGACTTTCAAGGAAGGGGGAAGATCCGGAAATCGCTATCGCGTCAGTCCATCGTGAAAACGCGGCGTTTTCAACGCCGAGTCTGTAGTACGACTTTCCCAACCAGTACAGGCACAGCGGATCAGAGGGCGCGTCGGAAAGCGCCCGCTCGAACTGCGAGAGGGCTTCGGCGTACCGGCCACGGCTGTACGCTTCGACCCCAGTACGGAACGACTCGGCTGACAAGGGCGACATCTGGGAGTACGCAAACTGGGCTCCGGCAAGTGATGCGCCGGTGGCCGCCATCAACGTTCCGATCATGACGCTAACTACCCAGGGTGCTCTCATGATTGCCTTACCGCCTTTTCAAGCGCCTCTACGTGCGAACGTGACTCCGCCTCGTCACCGAGCTCAGCAGCGGCCGCATACAGGTACCGTGCGGCTTCATCAAGACGCCCGAGCTTGAAGCAGGCCCAGCCTAGGGAGTCGGCGTATGCTGGGTTGTGCGGATCCGCGTCAAGAGCCTTTCGGCAGTGCGTCAGCGCCACATCGAGTTCCTTGCCAGCGCACGCCAGCAAATATCCGTATCCGTTCAGCGCCGTCGGGTTTTCCGCGTCTAGTTCCAATGCCTTTCGGTACCACGATAGCCCCTCGTCGAGCTTGCCTTGCTTCCAGTTGGCGTGACCGAGCGCCGCGCACACCTGGGTACTTACCCTTGAGGCTTCCACGAGCTTTTCAAGCTCATACTCTGCGAGCTTGGAGCGTCCGGTCGCGGCATAAATATACGCGAGGGACATACGACACTGGAAAATTCTTGGTCCGTTGTCACCTTGGGTCACTACCTGTTCAAGGTAGAGCAAGGCTTCATCAAAACGTTCAAGGCGGCTGTAGCACAGGCCCAGAAGGTATGCGAGGTCGAGATAGTCCTCCTCGTCGACAGTGGCCGATGCGAGGGTGGCAAGAGCGGCTTCATACTCACCTGCCCGGTATTCATCAGTAGCCCGGGCTATGGCAGCGGCGCCTTTCGACCTCGCATCCATCACTGGGCACTCCTCCCGGCTACGGCTGGTTCAAGCGCGTCATTGGAGCCAGTGGCGGCGCAAGGATACGCGAGAACTCGCGTAAATGACGCATACCCCTGATTGACGACGTCCTCGTCGCTGCCAATCTCTTCAGTTGTATCTACGTATCCATCCATGAAAAATGAATAGGAGTAGCCATCCGGACCGTCAAAAAACTTGAGCGTATCCTTGTAGATTCGGCGACTTGGGAACGCCTCTCTGAGCTCATACGCATCATCATCTTCCGCGACTGGTGCGTTTATGTTGATGAAAACGTCGGGGGTCCAGAGCGACAGGAAATAGTCAAGGCGATCGGCCACGAGACGGGCGAGCGCATCATACTTGAACGGTGGCGTATACGTAGCGAGTGAAACAGCAATTCCGGGGATGCCATTGAGCGCTGCCTGTCGCGCTGCCGCAGCCGTACCAGAATATACCAGATCGGTGCCAAGGTTCGGGCCGCGGTTTATTCCCGAAATGACCAGCTCTGGCGAGAACGGCAGGACGCCGTGTGAAGCCAGTATGACGCAATCAGCGGGGGTGCCGGAGCACGAATAGCCGTGTTCGTCCATTTTTCTAATTTTAAGGGGATGACGCAGCGACATGGCGTGGCTCATTCCAGAACGTTCTGAGTCTGGCGCTACGACCCATACTTCGTGTTGCGCACTCAAAGAGCGCTCAAGCGCCCGTATACCTTCACTTGAGTACCCGTCATCATTGGTAAGCAAAATTTTCATCGACGCTCCTGGCGCCACCGAATTCGTGGCGTTATTCGGTGATCATACCAGCGCCGGCTGAAATTTCCAAGGCGCCCGGCTTGAATCCGAATATGCGTTCATACTCTTCCAGTCGGGATCTGTAGTCTTCTCCCGCGGATGGCTCGAGAATGGTGAGGGTACATCCGCCAAATCCCTTGCCGGTCATACGGCTCGCCCAGACGCCATCAATTTCGAGAGCGCGTTTGACCAGCCAGTCTATTTCCGGGCATGATATCTCGTAGTTGTTCCTCAGTCCGGCTTGCGATTTATTGAGCGCTTTGGAGAACATGGCTATATCCCTGTGAGCAGCAGCGTCGCCAGCTTCCTTCACACGAGTGATTTCTTCGATAAAAAAGGCGCAATGCCTTCTGATTCGTTCTGGAATGACACCCATGTACTCGTCGAGTTCTTCGATCTCGTACTCCCGCAGCATTCTCTGCGTCGTACCGTTCATCTTCGCAAGTCCGGTGCTGCAATCATTTGATCGCAGCTGCAATTCCATATCCTGGGGAGGTCTTGGAACTCGTGAATCGGTGAGCAACAGGCTGAGCCCGTCAAAGGGTGACGGAATTGTTTCTACCGTGCCCTCGTACGCGTCGACGCGTATGAGGCTGTGATTTTTCGCGGCCAATGGCGCGATGTAATCGGCGATTCGGGTCTGCTTGTCAAAGTAGCAGCGATCCGTTTCTACTATCGATCGCGCAAGGTCGGCGGGAGTTTTATCATATCCTGCGGCTAGTGACGCCGCCCGGGTGGCCGCACACTGCAGCGCCGTCGCGGACCCAAGGCCGAGTCCTTGCGGTATGTCACCCGAAACAGACACGTTGTAGCCTTTGATGCCGGTAGTATCCACCAGACAAGCCGATATAGCGGCTTTGATATAATTGGCCCAGCGATCCTCTCGCTTGAATTTGAGATTGGAAAGGTTGGTGCGCTTCCGTTCATTGAGGTCGGCGGCGAAAAAACGTACTGATGAGTCTCGTCTCGCAGAAAAAGCGACGGAAACTCGCCTGTCCATCGGAAACGCGAGCATGAGGCCGTCGTTGTGGATCGTGTGTTCACCTAAAATCCTGACAAGACCGGGAACTGAAACGACGATATCAGGAAGCGTCTCGTATTCAGCGAGGTGTAATTGAGCTATGGTCGACGTCGCGGTGCTGTCTGGCTTCATATAATTTCGTTATCATACTTCAAAAGATCGATGCCATCAATAAAAAACGCGAATTACGTTATAAGTACCACCAGCTTTGTCGTAGTTTACTGTTTTGACATCTGGCTCCGGTGGGTATACTATAGTGGCATGGTACGAGCACGCAGACGACTTTTGGGCGTCTTTTTGATTTCTATTGCAGTTTTCATGGCGACTACGTCATGTGTCTCGCAGCTGCCCGCCCCAACCGATGTTGTCGTTGAAGCAGAACCAGAGCCCACGCGGCAGCCCGAAGCGCCAACTGAGGTGGCACCTGAGGTGGCACCTCAGGTGGCGCCTGAGACGCCGGAACCAATCGATGAAGTACCCCCCACCCCTCTGGCTGTGCCATTCGACCCGGAATCAGTGAGCCAGGAGCTGAAGCAAACCACCATAGTAGACGTGCAGGCATTGATAGGCAGCCTCAATTACATAATCCAGTCGAAGGATTATGACTCTTGGGTAGCTGCGCTGACTGAAGAATACAGAGACTATTATTCGTCTCCGGAGACCCTCGCGCGCATATCAGAAGCCGCGGTTCTCAAGCGCCTGAAAATACAGCTCACCTCACTCAAAGACTATTTTACGTACGTTGTCTATCCCTCGAGACAGAATGACCGGGTTGATGACGTCGAATTTATCGATGCAACGCGTATACGGGCCATAACCATTAACCCCAAGGGGGAACGTCTGGTACTTTACAACCTTGAAAAAATCGGCGATACATGGAAGATCGCGATCTGGAGGTAATCATGAACCGAATAATAGTCGCAGCGCTGATCTTTGCGTCTTGTATGCTCGCCCCTGCCTGGAGCCAGGCAGCAGCTGGCACCGAGAGGACCGTAGAAGAGTCCTACCTGCAGGATTCCCTGGAGAACATGATCATACGGGAGCAGGCTTACGCTGAAAGCCGGGATATGAAGATGCTCGCCATCCAGTTTGCCAAAAACGCGGTGGATGAGGGAAGAACCGGCCCAGAGCTGCAGAAATCCCTGGAGTATCTGGCTCTCGAAACCACTATGACGATAGTACGTTCCGGTGGTGTGGGCAGGATAATCAACAATTTTCCCGATGTCCGACGCGAAGCCTGCCTGTTGCTTGGCGAGTTTAAAACCGTAGAGGCTAAAGACGCTCTTCTCAAGGTGGCGCTAGCGGACAACGAACCCATGGTCATAGCCGCGGCAATACGTTCTATAGGCAAGATAGGGCTCATGGACGGTGATGATGTTACCCAGACGATCGCGTCCATAGTTAAGCGCTTTGATGTTCTCTTTCCAGATAATACCCTTGCGTATGAAAGCCTGATAGCGATCGAAGCGCTCGCTGACGCAAATAAGGGTATTAAGGATCCTGCGGTTATCGCGACTATTAATCTTATTGCCGAAGGCAATTATGTAAAACCGGTCAAAGATATGGCCAAAGAAGTAAAGCTTAAGCTGATGAAGTATTCAGCCGGCGGAAAATAGAACAAGTCTGACGGCACGACTATACCAGCGGCGACTTCGTGTAGCGAGGTTGCCGCTTTGTATTTGACGCCAGAACTTTGCCTGGGGACTGTTTGCTTTTAAAACGATTCCGAAAGCAGTATGTTATGTGTATAGAAGAGCTTGCACCGAGTACCGTGATGCAAGCCAAGGGGGTGCTATGTCCATAGAGGAAATACGGAATGATTCGTCCGTAGAGAGGGTGCCCGAACATACCCGCGAGCGCATTCAGGACGCCTCTGTAGAGCCAGAAGCTGCATCAGAAGCGCCACTAAGCGATGATAGGGTTGGTAACGCTCTGGATCTGTTCGCGTAACAAACCGGTCATTAGCTCTGTATGATACCGAGCTTCTTGCCCTCCTCACCGGAAATTCTCAGAATGGTCTCGAGTTCCTCATCGGTGTGAACTGCCATGTAGGAAGTTCGTATCATCGCGCCGTTTGGCGGTACAGCTGGAGCAATTACGGGGTTTACGTATACGCCGCGTTCGAACAGAGCCTTCCAGAACAAGAATGTTTTCTGGTTGTCACCAATGTGCAAGGGGACTATGGGCGTTTCGGCGGTACCAGTATTGAATCCGAGAGCTTTAAAGCCATCGAGCATGAAGCGGGCGATGTGCTGCAGCCTCTGAACCCGTTCAGGTTCCTGCTGGATGATTTCTATTGACTTAAGAGTAGCGCCAATCGTGGCCGGGGGCATGCTGGCGCTGAATATCAGTGGTCGTGCGTGGTGTCTGATGTAGTCTATGACGCGCTCCTCACCAGCGATAAAACCACCAATTGATGCGAGCGCCTTGGAAAAGGTGCACATGGTGAGGTCGGGTTGCGCTACGCCTTCGAAGTGCTCGACGGTACCTCTGCCGCTTTTACCCAGCACGCCAATGGCGTGTGCTTCATCAAGGTAGACGCGTGCGCCATAGTCGTCTGCGATTTTCCTTATTTCCGGCAGCAATGCAATGTCGCCTTCCATGCTGAAAACACCGTCTACGATTATGAGTATTCCGGCTGACTCGGGGATTCTTTCTAAAACTTTGCGCAGATCGGCAAGATCGTTGTGCCTGAAGCGGTGCATCGTTATGTTTTTCTGCATACCCCGAGCAAGGAAAACGCCATCCATTATGGATGCGTGATCGAGTTTGTCGGTAACGACATGATCGTCTGCTCCCAGCAGCGCAGAAATCGCCCCAAGGTTGGATTGGTAGCCCGTAGTAAACACCAGCGCCGATTCCTTGCCCACAAAAGTGGCTAGCTTTTGTTCAAGCTCCTCGTGCAACGCCAGCGAGCCGTTCATAAATCTAGAGCCAGAACAACTTGAACCATACTGTTCAACGGCGTGTATCGCCGCTTCACGAACTCTTTCGTCAAAAGCCAGCCCAAGATAGTTGTTGGAACCGGCCATGATCATCTCACGACCTTCAATTACTACCCTGCTGCCATGATTGGCTTCGATAGGCCGAAAAAATGGGTACCAGCCACCCTTCCTGGCTTCTTCGGCTTCATGGAATTCATGGCATTTTTCAAAAACGTCGCTATGGTTTTTCACGGTTCATTCCTTTTCAGGTTCTCAGTTTTGACGATGTCTAACGCGGGCTACATCGTTTTGCATCATTGCCCGTACCAAGGATGGTACGAAACGATGTGCGGCGTAAATCAATGAGCTGGTATAATCGGGGAATATGAGGAATTTGTTGCCTTCAAGGCCGCGTAGAAGCGCGCTGGCCACCTGATCTGGCTTTAGTATTCTTGCGTTTCCAGCTATCGCCTTTGTTTCCGGTGGTTTGAAGGCATTTTCTTCGTGTAGCTGGGGAGTATCAGTATCCGGAGGGCACAGTACAGAGACACGGATGCCGTGTACAGCCGCTTCTGATCGGAGCGCTTCAGAGAAGCCGATTATCCCGAATTTTGACGCACCGTATACAGTATAGCCA
>JAFGUM010000486.1 GCA_016938515.1 Spirochaetales bacterium
GGGGATAGCGTCGTTTTTCCATCCAACAACGTAGAAAAGTGCGGCAATGTCATAGCCGTAGCCGCAGACAGGATCCGCGCGGACGCGGCGGCGGAGGGCGCGGCAAGGACGGTGCTCGTGCGTCTGGCTGCGGCAGGAGACGATACAGCCGCGTTTTTGCGCAGGGCGCCTGGCACCGAATGGATTCCCGACGCGTTTTCCGGGCTGTCTGCGCTGACGCTGGCCAGTGTAGAGACCATGCCAGGCACTCTGCGTACAGCGGAGCAAGCTGGCTTGGTGTCCATAGCTCCGCTACGCGGCGTGGATAGTGAGAGAGCCGTTGACTGGCAGGGACGGTCTATTGCCGAGGCGCTGGAGGCGGTGGCTATACTGACAGGAGCGACCGTTGGAACTCATGGTGACACCGTGCTGGGCGCTGTCTTCTGGCGAGCCTTCTTCAGAGGCGGTTACCAGGCTGGGGCCTGGATAGTTGACACAGTAACGAACTATGGGCTTGGAGCCTTGCCATGAGATGGCGCCTGTGTACCGTAGCCGTCGTGCTGGTGGCTTTCACCGCGCTGGCCACGGCAGCCGGCCCGGAGAAACGGGACGGAGCGTGGATCGACTTGTTTGAACAAGCCGCCCTCTGGAACGCCTCGGTTATGTACGACAGCCTTACAGGTACCGGCCACATTCTGCGTGGATCGGATCTTGTTCGTTTCAAGCGGAACGTGCCGGTATTTGTGCTGGGTACAGACCGGCAGCTAAGAGCGACAGAGATCAGGGATGTCTCTGGCATTCTTGAGATTTCAGAAGCTACCGTTGCTTCGATAGCCTCGTGGTTCGTGGAACGTGATACCGAGAGAGCCTCGCGCTTCTCCATAGCCGCTATCCTGATAGACCCTGGTCATGGAGGAAAGGATTCGGGCGCCATTGGTGAATTTGGCACGGCAGAAAGCCGATTCAGAATCCTTGAAAAAGACGTGGTGCTATCCATATCAACAGACGTATACGAACGTCTTCGAGCCAGATGGCCAGACAAGCGTATACTCATAACGAGGACTGGCGATACCTACCCGTCGCTGGAAGAGCGTGTAAGCCTGGCCAACGACATCAGCCTTGGCATAAACGAAGCTATCATCTACGTGTCGGTACACGCGAATGCCTCGTTTAACAAAGCCGCTTCCGGGTTTGAAGTGTGGTATCTGGATCCGGAGTACAGGCGAACCGTCGTCGATTCTACCAAAGCAGAAGGCGTCGACGAACAAGTGCTCCCCATCCTCAACGCCATGCTTGAGGAAGAGTATACGACAGAAAGCGTATTCCTGGCCAAAAGTATTCTGGAAGGTTTCAGGAAAAGCGTAGGCGATGTTTCAGTAGACAGGGGTATCCGTGAAGAAGAGTGGTTTGTGGTACGAAACGCGCGGATGCCGTCGGTGCTAGTCGAAGTTGGTTTTGTGACAAACGAAGCTGAAGCCAGGTTGCTCGCCAGCGAGGATCACTTGCGCAAGCTCGGCGACGGCCTTTATAATGGAATTGTTGATTTTGTAGATTATTTTGAACATAGAAAGGGCGAATCAGCGCCGTGAGCGTATCATTTCTGGATATGATCAAACACTCCGTTGCCGCCTTGGAGGTAGCTCTCAAGCCCCGTTACTTCTGGACGGCACTGCTGCTTATTGCGTTTGGCCTGAGCGCGTTTGCATCGTTTTCCCTTCCGGACAGACGGGCTGTCGTCTTGTGGTTCCCAGCCGCGCGTTCAATAGACGGTTCTAGAGCCCGGAGCGAGCTTCGGTACATTCCCGCGGGCTTAGAGGTAGCGGAAGAAGCCGGGGCAATCGTGGAAGAGGCTTTGCTCGGTCCTATGGGAGCGTCAGCAAGACCAATAGCGGTGCCGGACGCCAATGTGCTTTCATCAGCAGGTTCCAGCGACACGCTGTATATTGATGTATCGAGCGACGTTCTGTTCGGACGAATCGGGCCCAAAGGGGTATACGAAGCGCCACCGCTCGCTCCCCGATTGGTGATGGATTATATTCGAAAGAGCCTGGCCTGGAATTTCCCGTTCAAGAGGATCGTACTGACGATAGACGGCCTGGAACCTGCGTGGGGGGCGGCGAATAGCGCTGGAATGACTGAATTCAAATAAAAATAATTGACAAAGGGTACGCCTTGACTATAATCAATGCAAATTGGGTAAAATTGTACGCGCACTATGGAAAGGAGCACTTGAATGAGAAGGCCATTAGCACTGATCGCCGCCATTTTGTTTATCGCGAGCGCATCGGTCGTCTTCGCGGATGAAGCCGTCCTGATTGATTTTTCCCTCCTCGGAGCGGATATTATCGAGGATCCCCTTCAGCCGGGCGTGATGACTCAGAACCGTGCGTCGATGATGGATTTTTCGACGGTAGCCGGTGCGAGCTACACCGAAGAGCAGAAGAAGCAGATGGCTATATCTCTTGCCATCGCCAACTGGGATGTAGTCCTCTCGTCCTCGGCGAGAACCAACACCCGGCAGTCTCTTTCGTACGCGCGGGAAGCCAAGATCGCTCAGGAAGCGAAGCAGTTCCCGGGCTCGACGGTATTCGGCGTGCGGGTAAACTTCCCGCTCGAGCAGTTCAACGCGTGGGCACGAATACAGCCTCCGTTTGAAGTTCCCGCGTTTGAGCCAAAAGCGGATATCGATGACGCCGGTGTTATTACCCCGAAAACCGACGCGCAGGATTCCGATCCCGTCAACGCAAGCATGTCCCGCTTTGAGGGCAGCTATGATGCGGAGACGAAGATCACCAAGGCTCTCGGCGTTGTAAAGAACGTTGGTGTTATCAAGTCTGTGGCTGTTAACGTGAAGGGTCTCAACTTCCCGCACGGCTTGTCGCTTATTTTCAAGGACAATGATGGCGTAGAGCATGTCATGTTCATGGGATACCTGAACTTTGACGGCTGGCGAGAGCTTCGCTGGGACAATCCGCAGTACATCTCCGATGTACGCAACCGCGAACTCAGGATAGACCCGCTCTATCCGCGCTCGTCCCCGTTTGTCAAGTTTGCCGGTTTCCTCATCACGAGGGACGCAGCCGCGATCGGTGGCGACTTCGTCACGTACGTCAAGGATGTCAAGATACTCTACGATAAAGCCGTTCTCGAACCGGTACGCGACATAGACGACGAAGCCATCTGGGGCATAGTCGGACAGAAGGAAGACGATCGCAAGCGGCTTGAAAGCCAGCGGTTTGGAGCTTCCCAGGTCATGCGCTACATCGAAAAGATGAAGCAGGAAAGCAAGACCGAGTTTACCGGTACAGAAGAAAAAGACTAAATCGTAGCGCGCGCTTCGATATACGGCCGCTCCTTAGGGAGCGGCCTTTTTTTCCTTGCTCCTGCTGCGAATACATCGTATGCTTTTTGCATGGAATCTGCAGAACCGATACCGAGCAGGGCCACGCTGGAAAAGGCGTACAAGGCAAATCTGCGCCAGGTTGAAGACATACTGGCGAGTATGCTGGCCCTTATTCAGAAGACATTGCAGGAAGCTGGGCTTTCTCCTGCGTACAAGCACCGTATCAAGACTTTCCAGAGCTATTTTGCCAAGCGCATAAAATTTCTCAGAGAAGCTTCCAAGCATGGCTCGAATGCATTGCCTATCACTGATCTAATAGCCGTTCGCATCATTTGTCCATTCATAGGAGATCTGGAACGGGTTGAAAGCGCTCTTTCTACTCGATTCAACGTCAGAGAAGTGGAGCGGAAGGGATCCGAGCGGTCGTTCAAGGAATTTGGATACGAGTCCACTCATCTGCTGCTGGAAATACCAGATGACATCCTGAACGGTAA
>JAFGUM010000487.1 GCA_016938515.1 Spirochaetales bacterium
AAAGACGTGCCGGCGGGCACTGAAGAGCTGGCAGGAATCCTGGGCAAGCGCTAGGAGCCTTGCGTTGATAGTCTCCATGCTGCAGGTTTTATTTGAGATTCCCGAATCCTTCAGCATCAAGGACAAGCGGCGCGTCGTAAAAGCGATGAAAGATAGATTACGCCTCAAGTACCACGTTTCGTGCGCTGAGACCGACTTGCACGACTCGCTGCGCTTCGCGCAGATAGGAGCCGCGCTGGTTTCCAACTCCGCTCCATTTGGCGAATCTGTCATGCAGAAGGCGCTGGCCACTATAGAAAATGAATTTTCTTTGCGCATACATGATTCGGCCATAGCAAGTGAGCGTTTTGATTAGTTCCAGCACGCTCGACAACGGCTCGATTTTGAGCTACGTTTATCAACCATGAAGCTACGAGTGTTTCCGCTTATACTATCGTTTTCACTGCTCTTTACGTCTTGCATCGGCATAGACGCGGATGCCCGCGTGGGGGCAGACGGCTCCGTGGAAGCATCTCTCGTATACACCGTATCAACGGCTGTAGACGAAATTGGCCGCCTCGGTTCCAACGCGGCCGACATTCCGCTCCCCGTAGGTCGCCAGGATCTGGAACTCGCGGCGAGCAGAGCAGGCGGCGAGCTGGTGTCGTGGTCACGGGATGATGGCCCCGAGGCTATTGTCGTCAACACTTCGCTGCGGTTTCCTACCGTTACCGCGTTCGCGCTCTTTCTCGACCCCACTGGCGAGTCGGCCCGCTATACCGAAGCTGGAGGCACGTCAACGTTGACACTCAGGCTGTACGAAGGCGCGAACCCGGCAGAAGATGAGCTTATCGATTTTATAAAATCGGCTTTTTCAGACTACGCGGTGTCGCTACGCCTGGAGTTTCCGCGGACGCCTGCCGCGTCAGAAGGCTTTGTTGTTTCGGGTCGCACGGCCGTTTACGAAATTGCAGCGGCAGACCTGTACGCCAGCACTGTGCCGGTATTCGTTCAGGTTTCCTGGTAGGCCTCGTATTCCAGGATGATTCAGGGCAACAAGGCGAGCAAAACGCGTGGTAATACCCGCGTTACGCTATACTATTAACCGGTAGCCGCTGTTAATCGGCCCGGACTGTGGGGGTTCACATGAAACAAGGTACGATCATCGCGTTGCTAATTTCGCTGTTGCTGGTTTCCTGCGTGTCAACGCCGGCACCGGAACCGGAACCCTCCGCGCCGACGCCGGCTTCCCCGCTGGAGCAGTCACCCACTCAAGTAGCGGCGCCCGCCGCAACCCCGGCTCCCGCCCAGTCTGATGCGGAGATAGATGCGCTCATCGCAAAAGCGCGGTCGGCGATAGATGCGAACCATCTAGCCGAGGGCATCAAGTTCTATATATCAGCGCTGGCCAATGCGACAAACGCCGGCAGACGTTCCAGAGCCGATGAAATTACCGGCACGCTCAACGCAATAGGTGCCAGGCTGACGCTGGAACCCCACGAATCGTGGCTCCTGCCAGATGGCTCTCAAAAAACGGGCATCTCCCGCGCGGCCGCGCGGGGAGACGGCATGATGCCCGCTGTGTACCTGTACGAAAGCTACGGATACGCCAAAAGCGCCGTTCCAGACGCGTTTATACGCTTTGAATTCGTCAGCAATGAAGGCAACCTCACCGCATCGGTAGCCACCGACGCCAGAGGCCTGGCCAATACGAGCATCACCACGATAGCGCAGCCAGGAAAGGATGCCGTCGTGCGTGCCTATCCTATTTTTACCGCTGATGGATACAGCTACGCGTTCAAAACCGTTTTCCGTGACTTCAGCTTCGTAGCGCCTCCCAATCTGGCATTGGTCGCCGCCCTCGAAAAAACTCCCGCGGGTGAAAGCGCCAACCCACGCGTCCTCGATTCTGTAGCGAGTGCGCTGAAGCCCCTCGGCATTGAAGTCGTACCGTTCAACGGTGTGCTGGCATCCAAGAGCTTCAACGCGGCTTTTGGCGGTGACGCGACAGCGCTTTCTACCCTGTCCGGATCGGTCAAGGCTGGCTTTTTCGCTCTCGTCCACGTAGATGTCGCACAGCCGACGCGCATGGAGTTCCAGGGCAAGGTCTACAACATCTATATAGCCAATGCCAAGGCAACGCTCAGAATCGTCAGGGCAGACGGTACGGTCGTATTCGCGGAAGCCAAAGACGGGGTACGTGGGCAGGGGGGTACGGAACAGGCTGCCATCGATGACTGCCTCGTCAAAGTTCGCAACGAGCTGTCTGCGATGATTGCCGGGAGATCTGACACCATCAAGAAGGCTTTTGCGGAATAGACGTTCTTTTTTCAGGGCTCGGAACGAGCCGGGCCCTGGTTAATTTCCCCAGCCCCTTACGCGCCGCCTCGAAAGCGGCGCGTTCTACTAGAATCTGTTTCTCGTCGTCACAAGAAAACAGCTCACCCTGCTCCATCTCTTCATAGCCACCCCCTACTGCGTAAGAATCCTGCGTGGGGCACGGGGCATCGTCGTGCTTTGCGCCCTCGAGCCTCGCTAGTCCCAGTCCCACCAACCTCAGCGGCCTGCCATCCCATTTTCTGGACAATAACGACAGGGCCACTCCGTACAAAGCCGTTGACGAGGCAATGGCGACGGTGCGGGTTTCACGTATGCTCACCGTCTCAAAGTTTGCGTACCGGAGTTTGAGGACGGCGCAGTTGGAACGGGTACGCTCCTTGATCATCCGCGCCATCAACTCTTCTGACATCGCCAGCAGCGTGGCTTCCACGGCCATCCGATCGCTCATGTCCTGGTCGTAGGTAGTCTCGGTACTCATGGATCTGGACGCCGCCTCTCCTTCGTAAATACCAGGATCGACGCCTCGCGCGATACGGTACAGGAAACTGCCACCAGCCTTGCCGAATTGCGACGTCAGCGTTTCCAATGAGAGAGCCGCCAGTTGTTCCACCGTCAGTATACCCAAGGCTTCCAGCCTGGCTCTCGTCTTGGCCCCCGCTCCCCATACATCCTTCAGGCGCAGTGACAGCATGAAGCCAGCTTCTTCTCCTTCGTTGACGAGGAGCAACCCGCCCGGCTTGCGTACGCCGCAGGCTACCTTGGCTACGTACCTGTTGCACGCTACGCCTATTGATATAGACAAGCCCGTTTCACGTAGCACCCTGGCTTGCAGCATCGTTGCCGCTTTCTCTGGAGACCCCCACAAAAGATCCGTCCCGCTCATATCGAGGCTAGCCTCGTCAATGGAAACACGTATGACATCGGGGGTAAACTCATCGAAAATGGCCATAACCATAGATGACATCTCAGCGTAGCGGCTCATGCGCACCGGCAGAAATACCGCGTGCGGGCAACGCCTGCGCGCTTCCGCTATCGGCATGGCCGAGCGCACTCCAAACGCCCTGGCTTCGTAGGAACACGTGGATACCACGCCACGGTGGCTCTGCGCCCCCCCGACTATCACGGGTTTGCCTTCGAGTAGAGGATTATCCAGTTTTTCAACAGACGCGTAGAACGCGTCGAGGTCTACGTGAAAATAGACGCTCATGCCAGCCCTGCCCACGACCGTATCACGGCTTCTGCCAGCGCAAAAATCAAGGCTCCGGCAAGCCAGAAGCCAAAAGTTTTACGCCCCCTGCGCAGGTACGCGATTGGAGACGAAGCCGCGACAAGCCACAGGCCAAAGGGAGCCGCGAACGCAGCCATGGCGATAATGCCCGGGAACCCTGCGTTGAGAATGCTCTCGCCTACGCTGGTATATCCGTTGGGCAGCATGCTGACAGCGGCGAGCGCGCGTGGGTCAGCCAGCGGAAGAGCCAACGCGGATGCGAATAGCAGGCTGGGGCCAGAGGCTGCTGAAACAGCCGCAGTGCACGTTACAAGCGCCAGCACGACAACCAGATACGGCACCGCCGTTGGCAAATACACCACGGCAAGCCCAACATTGATCGCCAACGCCCACATCGCCGCCTTAGCCGCGTCAACGCGTCCGTGATTTCCGTGTATACCAAGCCTGGATCCCAGTCCCGAAACGGTATAGTACAGCGCGAGTGTTGCCGCCAGGCGTAGCGAAATCGCCAAAACAACGAACCAGTCCCCTGGCAGAAGCTCCAGCGTCGAGTCAAAACCGCCAAAGTAACCCAGCGCAGAGATCGCCGCTCCAGCGAGAGCCGCGGCTCCGGCAAAAGCCGCCAGTGATTGCGCCAGCGCCGCGAGCGTCTCTCTGAGCACCGGCAGCGTCAGTAATGGCGCTTCGCGTTCTATTCGTCTACCACCAGGAGGATATCCCAGCGCCAGCAGAACGCCAAGCGACGCAACGACGCCGATGAGCAGCGCTACAATGCCATCATCACCTATCGTTACCACGCCTTTGGGCAGAGGATACCTGAAGTAGTGCACATCATCGTCTGATCCGGCGGCCACGACACGCGCTGGTATCGCCAGCGCCAGAACTCCCACGTCTATCGTTGCGCCATCGTCACCGCGCGTCGACTCAAGCGCTATGGCTGGTACCCCCGCCATCAGCCACGGTTCCAGTGCCACCGAACCCGCGTGAATACCAGCAGCCGCGTAGAAATCAACTATGGGTTGCTCGCTATAGGAGACGCCTGCTTCCCGTACAGCGGCTCGCAACGCCTTGACAACACGCAAGGGGGTCTGCCTGGAAGCCGCTGCCGCGACGAGCGTTAACCGAGACGGCCGTTCCATGCAATCGATCACAACCACGGCGCGTACACCCATGTCGAGCAACGCGGCGCTCAGGCTGGCTTGCCTTGCCACGGGATCTCCTGGCTCCGGCACTACCGCCCAAGCCGGCATGGCGTCATCGTACGCTATAAAAAGCGTACCTCCGCCAGCAGGCGTATCCTTAGCCCCCGCCAGGGCGTGCATCATGGCAAGCCATACCGCCTGCGACCAGTATGACCCTTCGACCTCTATTGCCCGTACCAGAAACGCAACGACGGGTTCGTCTCCAGTCGCGTACCCAAAGGCCATATCTGCGGCTCCGGGCAATGAAACCGCCCGCGCCACGCCACCAGAAGCTGCTGCGATCGCCGAGGCGTTTTCTCTGAGGCTCTCTCCACGATCTAGCGCGCCGTGGTACCAGTCGGCTGTCGCGAAATCTTCCTGGGCATATGCTGGCACCAGGCTCAGTACAGAAGAAAACATGATTGCTAATACCAGCACCGAGTTAGGCCGAAACATAACGTAAGGGGATCTTAGGTGTGCGTGCGCTGATGGTCAATACCGTTTTACACCGGCGTAGCGATAGGATATACTCGCCGTATAAGCGCTGGCGCAACGGCGTCTAAACCAAAGTCCATAGCTTAATTGTACTGGATCGGGGGGCTACCTTCGAATGAGCTCGCAGGAAAGAAAAACTATAATAACCTTGCCGGTTAAAATTGTATTAACCGACATAGGAACGACGTTTTTTATTAAAAACAACAAGAAGCTCAAGAAATTCAAGCTAGCCGATAACGTGGAAGAATACGGTATCATTCTGGATCGCTTTACTCCTTCAAGCCTCCAGCGCATGATGGTGGCCGATTATGTATCAAAAGTGGAGATTTCAGACAGCGAGTTCGTTACCATCCGTCAAGAGGTAATGGATCTTTCCAAATTGATAACCTATACAATGCTGTACCGGCAGTACGACGCGTACATATTTCAGCGCGTGCTTTCAAGTGATGTCATAAAAAACTGGAATAGAAAAAATCCAGCCAACATCATAGACGACAAAACCCGTATCAATGACTCGTTCCTTCAAAGCGTTCTTGATGAAAAAGCGAAGGACATTGCAGATATAAAGCAGGGCATTCTCAACCCCATACTTGGCTTTATCAACCGCAATTCCAACCTGCTTCCCGAGGAAAAGAACATACAGATACTACTATCAGAGAAGTTCCTGAACCTGCTACGACCGTTTACGTGGTTTATAATCGTCAAGTTCAACGGAGCCGATGGCTACGACGCTCTCATCAAGGAGATACGAACCGGCCTCGCCGATTATATGGAAAAAGCAAAGATTGCAGAATACGTCGCACTAAACGTAATGGAACTGGCAGCCAACGCCGAGAACACCAACCTCAAGCGCGAAGCTAAAAATATTTTCAAAGGTGCCGTTGACATGAACGCGGTACTGTTTGATCCGGATATACGGCAGCAAGTCATAAGCTCTCTGCAACGCAAAGGCGAAGTGGTATATATTTCCTGGAAACTTGGCTCCAAAGGCACCTCTATAGGCACGCAAGGCAAGCTCAACATTACGATCTACAACAAGGAATCTGAGTACGAGAAAATGAAGGAAGCTTTTGACGTCAAGAAAAACGCCGACCTCAAAAAGCGGTCTCTCGAAGATTTCTACAAAGCCCTGCCCGAAACCGAGTCTGATACAGACCTGGGGCTATACTACCTGTCATACCTGTCCGAAGCCTGCGAGAAGGTCAATGTCAAGTTCGAGTCATTCGTAAATCAGGTTTCGGGATCTGATCTTACCGTCGTAACGATGGCTATTAATATATAATAATTAAACCTTGAAACCTACCTCCAACGATGTCCCCTGATGCGGTTCATTGACAGAACATGCAGTTTCATATAGGTTTATACTCGAACGGAGGACTACATTCGATGGCAAAGATCAAGTACGTATACTATTTCGGTGACGGCAAAGCCGAAGGCGACGCCAAGATGAAGGAAGCCCTGGGTGGCAAGGGTGCCAACCTAGCCGAGATGACAAATCTGGGCATTCCTGTACCACCTGGATTTACGGTTTCCACAGACGTATGTGCCGCGTTCTACGAGAACAAGCGCAAGTACCCGGATGGGCTGGAATCCGAAGTTGCCGAACATCTGGCGCGGCTTGAAAAGTCAATGGGCAAGAAACTGGGAGACCCGATAGACCCACTCCTCGTTTCGGTACGTTCTGGTGCAGCCGTTTCAATGCCAGGCATGATGGACACCATACTCAACCTGGGTCTCAACGACAAAGCCGTAGAAGGCCTTGCAGCCAAAACTGGCAACCCCCGCTTCGCATGGGACTCCTACCGCCGTTTTATCCAGATGTACGGTGACGTCGTTCTTGAGGTTCCCCACGACGCATTTGAGCACGCTCTCGCCGCGGCCAAGAAAGCCAAAAAAGTCGAGCTTGATACGGCTCTCTCCGCCGCCGACCTCGAGAAGCTGGTCGAAACCTACAAGGCCATAGTCAAGAAACACACCAAGAAGGACTTCCCGCAGAATCCCAAGGATCAGATGTTTGGCGCCATGGGCGCGGTCTTCGGTTCGTGGATGAATGAGCGGGCCATAAAATACAGAGAGCTCAACGCTATCAAGAATCTCAAAGGCACCGCGGTAACCGTGCAGTCCATGGTCTTCGGCAACTGGGGTGATGACTCCGGCACCGGAGTATGCTTCAGCCGCGACCCTTCCACCGGCAAGAACGAGTTCTACGGCGAGTTCCTCATGAACGCGCAGGGTGAGGACGTCGTAGCCGGCATCAGAACCCCCGAAAAGATCGCCACGCTCGCCAAGAAAAACGCGGCTGTATACAAGCAGCTCGTCGCCATCAAGGATAACCTTGAAAAGCATTTCCGCGACATGCAGGACATGGAGTTCACGGTCCAGCAGGGAAAACTGTTCATACTCCAGACCAGGAACGGCAAGCGCACCGGCGCGGCTGCCGTCAAGATGGCCGTGGATATGGTAGCCGAGAAGCTGATCACCAAAGAAGAAGCCATTCTGCGCGTATCCCCCGATCATATCGACCAGATGCTGCACCCCGCCATCGACCCCAAAGCCAGCAAAGCCGCCAAGACCCTGGCCAAGGGCCTTAACGCTTCGCCTGGAGCCGCGTGCGGCCAGGTGGTCTTTACCGCGGCTGAAGCGGAAACCTGGGCTAAGGGCGGCAAGAAGGTTCTGCTCGTCCGCAAGGACACCAGCCCCGAGGACATCGGTGGCATGGTGGTCGCCGAAGGCATCCTGACCGCCACCGGCGGCATGACCAGCCACGCGGCTGTCGTCGCCCGCGGTATGGGCACGCCGTGCGTATCGGGCGCCCAGGCCCTCAGTATCGTCGGCAAGGTAGCAACGGTTTCCGGAGTCAAGTTCAAGGAAGGCGACTGGATGACCATTGACGGTTCAACCGGCGCCATCTACCAGGGTCAGCTGCCGCTCGTCGAGGCAAAAATAAGCAAGGAGCTCGAGCAGTTCCTGTCGTGGGCCGATACGATTCGTGAAGCGTCTGCCAGATCCGGACTAAAGGGCTTCGCTGTCCGCACCAACGCCGACACGCCCGAGGACGCCAAGCGCGCCTTCAACTTCGGCGCCCAGGGCATCGGCCTCTGCCGCACCGAGCACATGTTCTTTGAAAAAGAAAAGCTAATTCACTTCCGCGCTATGATCGTGGCTGAGTCCGAAGCAAAGCGCAAGGAAGCCCTCAAGAAAATCCTTCCGCTGCAGAAGAAGGACTTTGTCGGCATTTTCAAGGCTATGGGTGGCAAACCGGTAACCATTCGGCTGCTGGACCCGCCGCTCCACGAGTTTGTACCGCACACCAAGGCTGAAACCGAGGAACTCGCCAAGTTCATCGGTGTCAAAGCCAAAGACCTGCAGCCCAAGATCGATAGCCTGCACGAATCAAACCCCATGCTCGGGCACCGTGGTTGCCGGCTCGCTATCACCTACCCCGAGATTTATGACACACAGGTCGAGGCAATCATGCAGGCCGCTGTAGACTGCGCCAAGAAAAAGATTGCTGTTGCGCCTGAGATCATGATCCC
>JAFGUM010000070.1 GCA_016938515.1 Spirochaetales bacterium
GGGGCGTCGATGCTCAGAGGCTCGGCCACGCTGTCAGAAGCCGCCAAGCAGGGGCTGGAAGCGGTTCGCGAAACGGTGAATGCGATGCGGCAAATCGCAGAAAAAATAGCGATCATAGAAGAAATAGCCAGGTCTACAAATATGCTTTCCCTGAACGCCAGCATCGAAGCCGCCAGGGCTGGGGAGCATGGCAAGGGATTCGCAGTTGTGGCGAGCGAGGTTGGCAAGCTGGCTGAGCGGTCGCGAACAGCCGCTGGCCAGATAGCGACGCTGTCGTACGATAGCGTACAGATTGCGGAAAAAGCGGGGGTGATGCTCGAGGGAATGGCTCCTGATATTCAGAAGACCGCGGACCTCGTACAGGAGATAAGCGTAGCCAGCCGCGAGCAAGACGCCGGTGCCACCCAGATAAACCAGGCTATGACCCAGCTCGATACGGTTATCCAGACGAACGCGTCTATATCCGAGGAGTTCAGCGCCACGAGTGAAGAAATTGCGGCGCAGGCAAGCATGGTCGCCGGCACGGCGGCAGACCTGGCACAGAGGGCTGAAAACCTTCAGAACCTCGTAGCCTTCTTCCAGCTAGAAGAGGAGATCGCATGAAAGCAACGACATCGGTACAGAGAGGAATCAAGTCTATAGGCACGCGCATCGCGCTGATTTTTGGAGCCGCGACTGTTATCGTCATGGCAACGCTAGTATTGATACTGGTCTCCATGACGAGCAAAACGGTGAGTGAGCTCACCGACGCGTACTCGACGCAGGTAACCCAAGCCCGGGCGGATGAATTGTCTGCTACAATAAAGGAATACGTGCGATTCGCTATAGAAGAAGCCGACAGGAACATCACGGTGTCCGGCAACAAGGCTGCAATCCAGACCATGATGACCAACAAGAAAAAAGATGTAGAAGACTTCATCCTGGGATACTTCTACGCGGATTCAAGCGGAGCCTATTTCAGCGATGTCGCGGCCAAGGGTAACATCGGCGACAGGGATTACTTCAATGCCGTGATGAAACAGGGCGCTCCGTGGGCTGTAGGACAGCCGGTAATATCAAGATCGCTCAATGTCCCGATCGTCGTTGTCGCGGCGCCTGTTGTCAGGAAGGGAAAACCGGACGGAATGATAGGCGTGCAGATAGCGCTGACCGACCTTTCAAAATCCCTGGCGAAGGTCACGATCGACGGCATGGGGTACGGCTTTATAATCGATAACGCTGGTACCATTCTTGCTCACCCCAATTCGGACCTTATCATGAACATGAATGCAGTCAACGCTGAAGAATACGGGTACGAGGGCTTTGAGCGTGTGGGCAAAGATATGATGAAAGGTGGCTCGGGAACCGGCAGGATTACGAGGCCGGACGGAGTCGTGGAGTACGTTTTCTATTCTGGTGTTGAAGGTTCGGGAGGATGGTCACTGGCGCTTGCCATAGAAGAGTCTTATATCCAGAGCAGCAGCCAGAAACTAGCCGTGCTCGTCACCGGTATTGGGCTTGCTGCCCTCGCGGTCATCGTAGCCTTGTCAATTTTTATCGGGCGTTCAATTTCAAAACCCGTTAAAACAATCGCGCTGGTATCCAACGAACTTTCCGCCGGCAGGCTCGACGTCGTGATACCGCAGAGTACCCTGTTGCGGGCGGACGAGATTGGGGTTCTGGCAGCTTCGATGAATGCCACCATAACGCGGTTGCGCGATGTTGTTACCGAGGTCAAGGAAGCGAGCGACCTGGTGTCCTCCGGTGCCAGCGAGCTTTCCACCGCGGCACAGCAGATGGCCACGGGCATAGCCGGCATTGCCGACTCGAGCCAGCAGTTGTCGCAGGGCGCTACAGAGCAGGCGGCGAGCGCCGAAGAGGTGTCGGCGAGCGTAGAGCAGATGGGCGCCAACATCAACCAGAACGCTGCCAACGCCGCCCAGACGGAGAGCATAGCCACCAAAGCTGCCGCGGACGCGGAACAGGGCGCCATTGCCGTGGCGGAAACGGTTACGGCCATGCGGCAGATAGCAGAAAAGATCGCCATCATCGAAGAAATCGCCCGTTCCACAAACATGCTGTCGCTCAACGCCAGTATCGAAGCCGCCAGGGCGGGAGAACACGGCAAGGGCTTCGCGGTGGTCGCGAGCGAAGTTGGCAAGCTGGCCGAACGAAGCAAAACCGCCGCCGGAGAAATTTCCGCGCTGTCCAGAAAAAGCGTGGACGTCGCGGAAAAAGCCGGTGCGATGTTGCAGAGCATGGTTCCCGATATAAAGAAAACTGCTGAACTCGTCCAGGAAATAAGCGGTGCCAGCCGAGAACAGGATACGGGAACGCAGCAGATAAACAAGGCCGTAGCCCAGCTCGATACGGTGATACAGCAGAACGCGTCAATTTCCGAGGAGTTCAGCGCGACGAGTGAGCAGATAGCGGGGCAGGCATCGATGGTAGCGGGTACCACAGAAGAGCTGGCATCGCAGGCAGCCAAGCTCAATGAGGCGATAGCATTCTTCAAAACCGGGGAGGATGGATCCAGGCTCAAGCAGCAGTCTCCATCCGGTACCGGGGCTCGCTCAGAACAACCGCGCCAGTCCAAGGCCACGGGAACAACGCCAAAGGCACCCGCAACCGCTGAAACGGACAAGCCCCCGCACGCCTCCAAGAACGGCATGGTAACCATAAGCGCGGCCCGCAAACCGTCCACCTCCATAACCCTCAGGAGCGACCAGAACACTGAAGCCGCGAATGACGAGGATTTTATAGAGTATTGAAGCGGAGGAACACGATGGGACAGTACCTGACCTTCGAACTCGACAGCAGACGATACGGCGTGCGCGTCGCCCTCGTCAATTCAGTGCTCGACCCGCAACCGGTAACGCCATTATCGGCCGCCGGAACCATCGTTACGGGGCTCACCAACGTCAGGGGAAACGTCGTGCCGGTGTTCAATCCTCGCAAAACCCTTGAGCGGACACGCGTAGACGAAGCGACCTCTTCGGAAGAAACGCACGTAGCAACAGCGACAAAAGAAGACGACGAGGAAGGCGGCATCGTCATTTTCGAGGTGGAAAACGGGACGCTGCTGCCGTTCATCGGCCTGGAAGCCGACCGGATTGGCAAGGTGGTAAACCTCGAGGACGCAGACCTGTCCCCCGTCCCTGATTTTCTACCAGTGGAAGCCTCGAAGTACTTTGAGGGTTTTTGCTTCGTAGGAGGCAGCAGACATTCCATAGTCAACCTCCGAGAACTGACGTCCAGGGAGACTCTGTTCGGCGTAATCGAGGGGGCACTCCGTGATTGACATAACCGTGGCCATTCCCGAAGACGCGGGCATCCAGGCGATAGCCGGCATCAGAACCGAGCTGGCAGCGGCTATGGAAGAAGCTCATGCCGGAGCTCATATTACCCTCAACCTCGGCACCATGAAAAAATCGGACTCGTCACTCGCCCAGCTCATCATAGCTTTTATGGTTGAAGCTCGGAGACGCGAACTCACGTGGACCATTCGGGGCAATGAAGGTGAACGCTCTCTGTACTCCATGCTGTGCTGCGACAATGCCGGTGACTCGTGCCACATCGGGCTACAACGGGGTGAAGCAGAACCCGGGGGAGGCGCTTCGTGAACGATAAATTGATAGAAACATTTCTGGACGAAGCGCACGAGCTCCTGGATGGCCTTGAAGAGCAGTTGCTTGAGCTGGAGAAAAACCCGGCCGACACGGCCGCGATGAACGGCGCGTTCAGGGCTCTCCACTCTATCAAGGGTTCCGCATCGATGTTCGGGTTCGACGACGTTGGAAAGTTTGCGCACGAGGTTGAAGCCGCCCTTGACCATTTTAGAAGCGAATCCTTGCCATCGACCCCAGAGCTCGCTGATGCCGTGCTCAGATCGCGGGATTTGATACGTACCATGCTCGACAACCCAGAAGAGGCAGCCAATGAAGAACGCGACAGCCTCGTAGCAACGCTATCTGCTCTCGCAGGTAAGCTCATGGAGCCAGCTCCCAGCTCAAAGCCACGGTCAATTCGCCCGCAGGCAGCGGTACCATCCGCTACAGAAAACAAGACATTCTGGATACGATACCGCCCGTCTGCGGATGCCTACCGTCGAGGAATCAAGCCAGAATCGCTCATCAAGGAGGTTAAAAGCCTCGGCAAGACCAGCGTCCGTTGCGACTGCGAGCGCGTGCCGCCACTGTCCGCCATCGACCCCGAAGCGTGCTACCTGTCGTGGGATATACTGCTCACCACAGAACAGGACGCTGGCGCCATTCGGGATATCTTTATTTTCGAGGAAGGCAGCTCGGAAGTAGTGGTTGAGGATATCGACTACGACGACATCATTGAAGGAGATGAAGTGCGCCGCCTGGGAGAAATTCTGGCCGTGCGCAACCTGTCGGCGGATTCGATCAAGGCAGCCCTGTCCCGACAGCGGCCTATAGGAGAGATACTCGTCGAGGATCTGGGAGCTCCAAGGCAAGCGATAGAAGACGCACTCTTCGAACAGAAACACGCCCGCACCATCGTCCAGTCGAGCAGGGAAGATAACGAACGAAAAACCATTCGCATACGATCGGACAAGCTCGACGCGCTGCTCAACCTCGTTGGTGAACTGGTAACGGTGCAGGCGCAGCTGTCGCAGACGGTCAAGGACTCTGGAGACCGGCACCTGCACGGCATAAGCGACTACGTAAAGCGCCTCGCAGGAGAACTGCGCTCCACGTCGATGGAGCTGCGGCTCGTTCCGGTAGATTCGCTGTTTGCCAAGTTCAAGAGGCTGATCCGGGACCTTTCCAAGAGCCTGGGCAAGGAGCTGGAGTTGCGCCTCGAAGGCGGTGACACCGAGATTGACAAATCGGTAATAGACGTACTCAACGACCCGCTGGTACACCTCGTGCGCAACGCCGCAGACCACGGCCTCGAGTCGCCCGAAGCCAGGCAAGCCGCCGGCAAGCCCGCGGCCGGCACCATTACGCTCAAGGCGCAACACGCGGGAGCGTTCGTGCGCATAAGCGTGATGGACGACGGCGCTGGTCTGAACCGCGACAAGATTTTGAAACGGGCCGTAGACCGGGGAATAGTGCAGGCGGACGTCCAACTGGAGGACAGGGAGATCGACCAGCTCATTTTCAAGCCCGGGTTCTCAACCGCCGACGTCATTTCGAGCGTTTCCGGGAGGGGCGTCGGCCTTGACGTCGTAAAAACAGCGATAGATCAGCTCGGGGGTCACCTCAACATCAATTCTACCCCTGGGCAGGGCACGGAATTCTCCATGGATATACCGCTGACGCTAGCCATAATAGATGGCTTCCTCGTGCGCTCCGGTACCAGGAATTTTGTCATACCGCTGTCATCGGTAGACTCGTGTTTCGAGCGGGAGCGCCCCGCAAACCCGGAGCGCCTGATCGTGAGGGGCAAGGAATTTATACCATACGTATCTGCCCGCGACCTGTTTGGCGAAGACGAAGCGCCGCCCGAGCGAGAAGAAATAGTCATAGTCAGCATCTTCGAATCACGGGTTGCGCTGGGCTTTGACCAGGTGCTCGGCGGGTATCAAACCGTAATCAAGCCGATAGGAGAAATAGCCAGGTACGCCGCGGGAGTATCGGGCGCAGCCATACTCGCCGATGGCGGCATCGCGCTCATCCTGGACGTCGCCGCTCTCGCACGCCAGTCGTAAGGGCACTGAAAAAATATAATTTCAAGGGGGAATAATGATACCCAATCTGTGGTACGCGGTGCTCGAGTCGGCGGAGGTACCCCGTTCCACCAGCCACTTCATGACACGAGGC
Source organism: Spirochaetales bacterium (assembly GCA_016938515.1). Lineage (GTDB taxonomy): Bacteria > Spirochaetota > Spirochaetia > Treponematales > UBA12059 > SZUA-370. The sequence continues at coordinate 5,772 of JAFGUM010000070.1, forward strand.
AGCGCGGCCCCCTGCCAATCAGATCGGTACGACCGGCGAAGCGCAGTGCCTCGAGCACCAGCTCCCTGTTCTCGGGCTTCGAGTACTGCAGCAAAGCGCGCTGCATAGCTCGCTCTTTGGCACCCCGGGCTACATAGACGGGCTGCATCGAGAGCGGATCCAGACCCGAATGGTACATGGCGGTAGCCAGCGTCCCGGGGGTCGGGTAAAAATCCTGCACCTGGTCGGGAACGAACCCGGAATCCCGCAGGTATTCCGCGAGTTCTATGGCATCGACGAGCTCTGACCCCGGGTGGGAAGCTATAAAATACGGGACGAGGTATTGCTTTAAGCCAAGCTCCCGATTGGTCTTGGCCCACGCCCGCGCAAATCCATCGTATACCTCGTGTCGGGGCTTGCCCATCAACGCCAGCACCCTGGCAGACACGTGTTCCGGAGCCACCTTGAGCTGCCCCGAAACGTGGTAGAGAGCCAGCTCTCGCAGGAACGCGTCATCCTTGTCTGCCATCACGTAGTCGAATCGGATACCCGAACGCACAAAAGCCTTCTTGATGCCGGGCAACGAGCGCACGGCGCGCAGCACATCCAGGTAGTCCCGGTGGCTCACGACCAGGGAGGGACAGAGCTCGGGTGTAAGACAGCGTCTGGTTACGCACGCGCTCCCTGCAGCCTGTTTTTTGCACGCGGGGCCCCTGAAATTGGCGGTGGGGCCGCCTATGTCGTGGATATACCCCTTGAAACCCCGCAGCGTCGTCAGCTCGCGAGCCTCCGCGACAATGGAATCCTTCGAGCGGCTCGTTACTATGCGCCCTTGGTGAAACGCGAGAGCGCAGAAGGCGCAGGCGCCGTAGCAGCCGCGGCTCGAGGCTATGCTGAACTTGACCTCGGCGAACGCCGGTACGCCGCCGTACGCATCGTATGCCGGGTGCCAGACGCGCTCGAAGCGAAGGCTGTATACCGCGTCCAGCTCCTCACGCGACAGCGGTGCCTGCGGCGGTTCCTGCACCACAAACTGTCCGGCAGCCAGCTCGCATAACGGCAGCGCGGAGCCGGGGTCTGTGTTGCGGTACTGAACGGCGAAAGACTCGGCGAACGCGCCCGCGTCAACAGCGGCCGTAGCGTGGTCGGGGAGTCGCAACGCGGTCACCGGCACGTCACCTTCCCTTGAGCTCCGCCATACCGTCCCCCTAATGCCACGAAGCATACTGGCGTCAAACGAGGCGTTCTCCGTAGACACCCCTGCAGACGCGTTGGCTGCGAGACGCTGCGCTACTTCGGCGATCGCCCGCTCTGCCATGCCGTAGATCACGAGGTCTGCTTTGGCGTCCAGGATGATGGGCTTGCGTACGGTATCGGACAGGTAGTCGTAGTGTGACAGGCGACGAAGCGACGCTTCCAACCCACCCGCGATTACCGGCACGCCCTTGTACGCTTCACGACACCGGCCACAGTACGCTATAACGGCTCTGTCGGGCCGCGCGTTGGTGGCTTTTCCGTTGACGAGGTACGCGTGCAGCGAGCCGTCGGCGCTCCGGCACAGGCAGGGATCACCACCGGGAGCGTACTCATCCTCAGCGCGCCGCCTGCGGTTGGCCGTGTACGAGCACACCATAGAATCGAGAGCCCCGCCAGCAACCAGAAAGGCCAGTCGCGGTTTGCCAAGAGCCCGGAAAGCCGCAACATCAGAGGGATCCGGCCGCGCCAGCATGCCAACCGTATACCCGAGAGATTCCAGCCAACGGCCGATGAGAGCCCCGCCAAAACTCGGGTGGTCCACGTAGGAATCCCCGCTGACGATGACAAAGTCCAGGCATTCCGTATGGCGCGCGGCCATCTCGGCGAGTGTTGTGGGCATAAACGACATGCCTCTGAGTATACAGACCACAGACGAGTCTGTCGCCAAGCTACCAGCTCGCTTGACTACACGCCAACTCATCAATATTATTAGGTATACTAATTATTAGGAGACCTAAACAACAGGTGGAGAACAGTCGATCAACAGAACACAATCGCCTCATTGCTGAAAAGCTGTTTGACGCGATGCGGGCGGTAGCGCCGATGTTTCGTCGACCCGGTTTGGGACACACGACGCGCCCGGCGGAGTACCACCTGATGTACCGCCTGTCGCAGGAACAGCCGGATGCCGGCGTGCGCATGGTGGACCTGGCGTCGTGGCTTGGCATCCGCCCGCCGAGCGTCAGCCAACTGGTCAACAGCCTTGAATCCCGAGGCCTCGTAGAACGCTACGCGGACCCAGAAGATCGCAGGGCAATACGCGTGCGTCTCTCTGCATCGGGGTTCTCGGTCACAGACAGCTTCAGAGCCCGCGCCGTTGATGAAGCTGAAGCCGTCATTGATTTTCTAGGAGAGCAGGATGGCGAAAAACTCGTTGACCTGCTACTCCGTGTTTCAAATTTTGTCGCAACCCGCGGTGGACACGGCTGTCCGGGTGGCTGCCATCATACCGCACACGCGCAAGGAGACGAGTAGACTATGCTCAAACTGTTCAAGGTGTACCTGCAACCGTACCGGTGGTTCATCGTCGTAACGCTTTTTCTGGCTTTTACCAGCGCTCTGGCAGAACTGACACTGCCCGCGATGATGTCGACCATCGTCGATCAGGGTGTCGCCAAGGGCAATATACCCCTAATCTGGCAAACAGGCGGCCTGATGCTCGTCGTAGCCCTTGCCACGATAGTGGCAAGCGTCTCCGGGGGCTTCTTGGCCTCGCGCACAGCAATGGCATTTGGGCGCGACCTCCGATCCGCAGTCTTCTCGCGTGTTTCGTCATTTTCGCTGCGCGAGCTGGACCGCTTTGGCGCTTCATCGCTCATTACGCGTACGACCAACGACATTACACAGGTTCAGCAGATTGCCTTCATGTCACAGCGAATGATGGCACATGCCCCGCTCATGGCGATAGGCGGTATCGTGATGGCCTTATCCACAGAACCGGATCTGTCGTGGATTCTGCTTGTCGTGCTACCGCTTCTAGCTCTTGTCATCGCCATCCTGGCGCGCAAGGGCTTGCCGATATTCAAGTTGATACAAAACAAGCTTGACGGTCTCAACCGCATCATGCGCGAAAACCTTGCGGGCATCCGCGTAGTACGCGCTTTCGATCGCGTAGATCACGAACACAAGCGCTTTGACGCAGCAAACAAAGACCTGGCCGACACCACGCTCAGGGTAAACCATATCATGGCCTTTTTATTCCCTTTTATAATGCTGATGATGAACCTAACCACCATACTCATCGTATGGTTTGGCGGGTTCGGCGTAGAAGCAGGCACTATTCGCATAGGCTCTCTCATGGCCTTTATTCAGTACACAACGCAAATCATGTTCTCGGTGGTAATGGTTTCCATGATATTCATCATGGTTCCGCGAGCTTCTGTATCGGCAGCGCGAATAAACGAGGTGCTCGACGTGCACCCGGAGATCGTCGACCCGCCGACAAGCTCTGTCCCCAGCGCAAGCTCTGTCCCCAGCAGCAGCTCTGTCCCCAGCAGCAGCTCTGTCCCCAGCGCAAGCTCTGTCCCCAGCGCAAGCTCTGTCCCCAGCGCAAGCTCTGTCTCCAGCGCAAGCTCCAGCTTTGTCCCCAGCTGCAGCTCTGTCCCCAGCGCAAGCTCTGTCCCCGGTCGGGTAGAATTCCGCA
>JAFGUM010000488.1 GCA_016938515.1 Spirochaetales bacterium
TCAACACGAATGGACGCGTTCTTTACCCTCTGAACAACAGCACGCACGTCTACCAGCTCCTTACTCTTCGTGTATGGCTACGCAGTCAAGGTACCAGGAACCTGCTTCATCAAATTTGATCCGAGCCAGTACTTCCACTGGCCTGTCTGGGGTAAGCTTTATATCAAACCCTGTTCTGACACCAACGATGCCTTCAAGCTTTTTCTTGTCGTGATAGCCAATAAGCAGATCAAACGCTACGCTGCCAGTCGATGTGTGTACGTTGGCGGGCAAGCCTTTCCAGAGGACACCTACCCCATCATACAGCCTGGGTTCCAACGCCACATCTGCGTACTCGAAACGATCCGGCATGGACAGAAAACTTGGTTCCCTGACGTACCGGGCGAGCGCTTCTGCCTTGGCCTTGATGCTTCGCGTAGCATTTGAAAGCATAAGCCTGTTCAGCTCGACGAGCGCAGCCTCGTCACGATAATCAGCAAACAATTTCTTTGCCTTGTTGAACGTGGCGAGCGCTTCTTTCTCTGTAAGCACATACTCGAAGCCGCCGCCAGAGCCAACAGGATCCTCTGTTTCCGCCTCACTCAGCATAAAATCCGCGGCACCTGCGCGAGAAGGCGAAGCCTCCCGCACCGCGCGGAGCACTACAGGCGTCAAGAAAATTACTACACCAGCCACTATTACTATAGTCATGAAGCTGAGCACAACGCCAAATCGCGGCGGTGGAGCAGGATATAGCGAACGCAGGGTTTTGGTATCTCGGGTGATGCCATCATCGCCAGTATTGCGTCTCAGGTACTCAAGCCCCCGACGCGCTTTTCTGTCACGGCTTTTTCTTTCCAGCATCTCAACGTATATAAGCACGGCTTTATCGCTGTCACCGCGTCGTATATAGACAGCCGCAAGGCCAAGCGCGGACTGAGGGTCACGATAGTCCAGAGATTGAGCGCGCCTGAAACACGAGTACGCGCCGCCTATATCTTCCTTGTAGAGATACGCTGAACCGAGCAAAACCAGAAACCGCGCGTTGTCACGATACACAGAGCTCAACGGCTCCAGAAGGCCGATCAGCTCGGCCCATTTCCGGCGGCGATACAGCGCCTCGGCTTCGTCGAGCGGATTTTTGGCCACGATTTCAGTACTTGCCCTTGCGGGCCTCTAGACGCTGCAAACTCGACTCGAATTGCTCCAGATCTTCCCGCGTCGGTTCGATTCCAGACTCAATAGCAGCGTTGAGGGCTTCAAGAATGGAGCGTACGGCGACAAGATCAGTAGCTTCATCCAATGGCGCTGTTTCTGAAGGCAACACCGCTTCAGGGCTCTGGGAATCAGTACTGGCACTCGCACTATCATCGGTCGCGTACAGGTCGTCGTTGGCTTGCCCAAAAATCACAACCACGCTTCGCGAGGCACCGGGCCTGACGTTTACCGGCTCATAATACATGGCTACGGCGCTATCGTTTATTGAGTATGGCAGAAGTGTAAAATTGCGGGACGACGACGCTTCGAACGACCAGGGTGAATCATTGAGCCGCTTCCAGTTGGCTGCCAGAACCGAGTCTGGCCGTGTAGCCGGTGCTGTCAGAAGCACCTGGAATGAAGCGGATGCTTCCTTCTCCGGCTCATCCCCGGCGCTGCTCCGAAGCCAGGCATCGGTAAAGTCACCAGCGAAGGCTGTTTCAACGGCCAAGGCGCCAGCGCGATTGGCGGTGAAATGCGAGCTGGCCTTCTCGCCCAGCCACGTATCGAGTAGCACGCGCAGACCAATCGAGGCGTCTTTTGCCGAAACATTTTCGATATCATAGTTGATTTGCACCCCATCAGTCATGGTCGTGCCTTTGGAGGTGATGAACGTGTACGTTTGTTTGACGACGCAGAACGACGAACGATACTCAACTCGAACGCCGTTGTCAGCTTTCTCTACAGAAACACGAAACTCCGAAGATTCCCCGAGTTTGTACGTTTTCTGATCAACGTACAAGCTCGGATACGTTGTCCTGGTTTCCTGCGCGTACA
>JAFGUM010000489.1 GCA_016938515.1 Spirochaetales bacterium
CCCCTCGTCGTCGGCGTAGGAGACGGCGAGATGCTACTCGCCAGCGACGTTACGGCGCTGCTCGCTCATACCACCAAGGTCGTATACCTCAACGACGGCGAGGTCGTGTCCATGACGCCATCGGAATTTCGCATCAGCGACCGCGACGATCGCGCCGTTGACCCGAAGATAGACCTCGTTACATGGAAGCTGGATGCCATAGAAAAAGAAGGCTTCTCCTGCTACATGGAGAAGGAGATTTTCGAGCAACCCCTATCCATAGAGCGCGCCCTGACCGGGCGCATGGATTTTGAGTACACGTCGGCAAAACTGGGCGGCCTCAATCTTAGCAAAAAGGAACTGCACGCCATAGAGCGGGTACGCGTCATCGCCGCGGGCACGAGCTGGCACGCGGGTCTCGTTGGCTGCCAGCTCATGGAATCGGTAGCCAGGCTACCCGCGCAAGCCGAGCTGGCGAGCGAGCTGCGCTACCGCAACCCCGTGGTCGAAGCAAATTCGCTGTACCTCGCCGTGTCACAATCCGGCGAGACCGCGGACACCCTGTACGCGATGCGCGAGATACAGAGGCGCGGTGGTTCTGTACTGGGCGTCTGCAACGTCGTCGGGTCGACCATCGCGCGCGAGAGCGACGGAGGCGTGTACGTGCATTCGGGCCCGGAGATAGCCGTCGCGTCTACCAAGGCATTTACCAGCCAGCTGGCAGCGTTCTACCTGCTTACGCTGTCGCTCGCGCGCATGCACGATATGTCGCACCACGACGGCGAGCTGTTCCTGCAGGCGCTCAAGGCTATACCCGCGGCGGTGTCTCGCACGCTCAAGCTGCGGGATGACATACAGGTTATAGCCAAGCGATACGCGCACCATAGGGATTTCCTGTTCCTGGGTCGGGGGCTTTTGTACCCCATCGCCCTCGAAGGAGCGCTCAAACTCAAGGAAATCTCGTACATCCATGCCGAGGGCTACGCGTCCGGTGAGATTAAACACGGTCCCATCGCGCTCGTCAGCCCAGAAACGCCGAGCGTGTTCCTCGTGCCAAACGATCACCTCAGGGAAAAGACAATCTCCAACATGAAGGAAATAAAAGCGCGCGGCGGGCCCATCATCGCGGTGGCACAGGAAGGTGACGATCTCGTAGCTTCAATAGCTGACGAGTACATTCCCGTGCCCGCCGTTGATTCGCGATTCCAGCCGTTCGTCATGGTCGTTCCACTCCAGCTATTCTCGTACTTCTGCGCGCTGGAGCTGGGGTGCGACGTGGATCAACCGCGCAACCTCGCCAAGAGCGTAACGGTGGAATGAAGCACCCGGGCTTGGCGTCGTCGGTTCTGCTGACCCTCTGCCTCGTTTCGGGGGTAGCTGGATGCTCTCGATCCACGCCGGCGACGGTGCCGCCATCCGCTGACACCAGCGTTGAAACAGGCAGTACCGCGCAGCCGGCAATCCCGGCCCCACAACCCGGCCTGGCCGTGCTCGTCGAGGGCACGACCAGGATTCGGGGACTGCCCGGTTTTAGCCGCAACGCGATACC
>JAFGUM010000071.1 GCA_016938515.1 Spirochaetales bacterium
GAAAGAACGAGTCGAAAGGTTGACCCTCAGAATTTTACCGTTGTAACCGAACATGAATACCCCCTGCGAAGGACTGAATGATGTCCATGTACTAGCAGGGAGCGTGCCAAAATTATAATTGTATGTATGATAGGTAATTATATTCTAGCGATAATGCAGTGCGTCAAAATAGAACATATTGTCGTTGTTTTGGCTGTTCCATATTGGATCAGTGTCTCAATATGGAACAAATTGAGTCTGAGTCATTCAGCCGTTTCTCGATGGCTGGCGTCTGCATCGAGCTTGCGGTACAGGGTATTGCGGCCTATACCCAGGGCTTTTGCGGCGAGGCTCATGTTGCCACCGTGTCGGTCGAGCGTTGCCAGTATGTGCCTGCGCTCTACGTCGGATAGCCGTTCGCTGTTGAGGTTGGCTGGCATAGGTGGTGTGGGGCTTCCGATGTCGTCGTGGCGCGGGAATGGAAGGGGTAGCCGCCATGGCAAACCCTCGGCATTAACCATAAGCTCCACGAGATTTTCCAGCTCACGTATATTGCCTGGCCAGTCGTGTTCCATCAGCTGGCGTATGTGCTCTTCTGGTATTTCCACTGGTTTCTTGTTTAGTTTTCTGGTTATCTGCAGCATGAAGTAGTCGACGAGCAAGGGTATGTCATCGCGACGTTCCCGCAGCGGTGGCAAGCGCATGGGCAGTACGTTGAGTCGATAGTATAGATCCTTGCGAAAGTTGCCGTTGTTGACTTCTTCTTCCAGATCCTTGTTGCTGGCGGCAACGATGCGTACGTTGACGACAGATTCAGTAGAGCTGCCTATACGACAGACGGTGCCTTCCTCTATTACGCGGAGGAGGCGTGTTTGCATATCGAGTGGCATTTCGCCTATTTCGTCCAGGAATACCGTGCCGCCGTCGGCTACCTCGAATTTGCCTGGCTGGCCGCCTCGGCGAGCTCCGGTAAACGAGCCCTCTTCGTAGCCGAACAACTCGGATTCTATGAGTGTACGAGGAATAGCCGCACAGTTGATAGCCACGAAGGACTCGTCGCGCCTGTCGGAATGATTGTGTATAGCCTGGGCGAACAGTTCCTTGCCGGTGCCGCTCTCTCCCATGATGAGTATGTTGGATCGCGAGTCTGCCATTTTTTTGGCAAAATTGAGCACTCGTACGAAGTCGGGGTTTTTCCCCACTATTTTGTCAAAGGTGTACAGCGCGCGCCGACCCATGATGCGGTTGGCGAGCTTTCGTATTTTCTTGACGTCCTTGAACACGAATATGACGTCGCGGAGATCTCCGGATGAGTCCAGAATAGGGTACGCGCTCAGGTTGAACTGTAGCTTGTTGGCCGTTGCGCGCACGGAAACGTCCTCGTCCATGAAACGCTGGTCAGACCGGAGCATCAGCAGAATCTCCTCCCAGCCTTCGATTAGATCCTGCGCGCTGAGTTTAAGCATGGTTGGTACGTCGTACCCGAACATCGTCGCGGCGTGTTCGTTGGCCGTTTTTACCTTCCCGTCCAGCCCGACGGTGACGATACCCGCGCTGATGGATTCCAGGATGGTTTCCAGGTACTTGTTCGTCATGGCCAGCTCTTCGTTGTAGTGCCTTATTTCGAGCATGCGGCTTACCGCGTCAGCCGCCGCGACGACCATGCCGAGCGTATGGGGGTGTACGTATTCGCTGTAGCCGGTAAGATCTATGGCGCCGATGATAGAGCCGTCTACGCCGCGGATCGGCGCGCCTGAGCAGGTCCACAGATGGTAGGCTTCCACGAAGTGTTCGGGACCAGAAACCTGCACGGGTTCGGCTTCTATGAGGCAGGTTCCCATAGCATTGGTGCCTATGCTTGCTTCATCCATGTACGCGCCCGGTGTCATCCTGAGCGCGAACGCCTCGGCGAGTATGCTTTCGTCGCCTACCATGGACAGGATGCACCCGTCGGCGTCTGTGAGCATCGAGAAGAAGTTTGAGCCGCGCAGGAATCCGTGTAACTGTTCCAGAAACGGTTCGGCGACGAGTACGAGTTCCCGCTTGGCTTCCAGTTTTTCAAATAGCTGGGCGGGGGGTAGGATGCGCGCGCTGTAGACCCGCGACTTGTCTATGCCCATGCGCCTGCACCGTTCGTGGGAACGGGCGATATAAGCCTTCTGGAGAGCTTGACTGTGCGTGTGCGCCATCACTCGCTCCGCGTGTGGGATGTCATACTATCCGTCCAGCTTTCGCCCGTGTCAACACGGCTGATCTATAATGGCCATGTTACAACTCTATGCCAAAGACGGCACGGACGATGAGGCCGACGCCAAACGAGAACGCCGAAACGCCGAGGCTGATGCCCGCCATTTCCAGGAAGCGCTTCTTGAAGTCAAGATCCTTGGCTACCGCGAGGTAATAATTGAAGGCGGCTATGATGCCCACGGCTACCGTGAGCGTGATACCGAGACTGACGAATATCCATGATCCGGAGCTGGGCAGCACGAGGTACGGCAGCACGAGCAGTACGACGGTGCCGAGGTAGGCCACGCCGGTGTACACGGCAGACTTGGCCGCCCGTGGGTCGTCCTCCGCCTTGCTGGCCAGGTAGTCGGACGCCGCCATGGAGAATGCGGCCGCTATGCCGGTTATGATACCTGACACGGCGACGAGCGGCCCATTTCGCAGCGCGAAGGTAAGGCCCGCGAGCGTGCCGGTCAGTTCTACCAGGGCGTCGTTGAGGCCGAGCACGATTGAACCCATGTAGGCCAGCCGCTCTTCCTCCAGCATGCCCAGAAGTTCGTCTTCGTGAGCGTCTTCCTCGGAACCGATCTGTTCGGCTTCAGGAATGATGTGGGCTACATCCTTGTAGCCAGCGCTTGCCGCCGCTTCACCGCGCTCCAGCAACTTGAGGGCAAAGGTGAGGCCGAGTACCCGCGCGCACAGGTAATAAAAGAATATGACGCCGCGGTACGGCTTCTCATCTGTGCCGGACAGCGACTTCCAGAACTCGTAGTGCCCGCGCTCTCCGTGAGCCATATTCTCGAGAACCTTTCTGTTGCCTTCATTTTGTATGATTCGGGACAGCTTGCCGTATAGAATGCTTGCTGTTATCTCGTCTCGTTGAAACAGGCGTACTTTCTTGAGTAGTGCGTCATCCAGCGCCGGTTTGTCGTTCATTAACTCCTCCTATGCAATCAAAAAGAGAAAAGAGGGTCTTTCAAAATGCAGACGCATTTTGAAAGAGCTTCCTTGAATCCGCGATTGGGCGCAGAGTTTGCAAAGCAAACGCAAGCAA
>JAFGUM010000490.1 GCA_016938515.1 Spirochaetales bacterium
AGAGCCGGGTGACGCGCTTTCAAAGTTCATCTTCGGGCCCATAGACAGCCTGCGTCATTTTGGCAACGTCATTGAGCTGATGATTCCGCTGACCTTTACCGGCATCGCCATTAGCGTGATGTTCTCGGCGGCGCAGTTCAATCTAGGAGCCGAGGGGGGCTTCTTTATCGGCGCCATCGGGGCTTCGTTCGTGGCTATCAACTTCAACTTGCCGCCGATCATACACCCAGCGGTGGCCATACTGTCTGGCGGGCTGGTAGGCGCGCTGTTCTGCGGCGTGCCAGCGGCGCTGAAGGTGCGATGGGGCGCTTCTGAACTGGTCTCAAGCCTGATGTTCAACTACATAGCGCTGTTCTTTGGTTTATTCCTCATCAACTACGTGATGCGCGATGTAAACGCCGGCGCGATGGTCTCTCATCAGTTCAAGACGACTGCCTTGCTATCCAAGCTGGTACCCAAAACCAGAATTTCCTTCGGGCTCGTCATCGCGGTACTGCTCATTGCTGCCGCGACGCTGTTTATGCATAGAACCCGCTGGGGCTACAGAATCAGGCTGACGGGCGCCAACGCGGATTTTGCCCGGTACTCGGGAATCAACACCAACGCTGTCGTGCTCTACAGCCAGGTACTGGGAGGCTTTATCGCTGGTGCTGGCGGCTCGATAGAAGTGCTGGGTATGTACACCCGCTTTTCGTGGCAAGCCTTGCCAGGCTACGGCTGGGATGGCATCATCGTAGCCATTCTCGCGCGAAACAACCCGCTATTCGTTCCAGTAGCGGCGTTTTTCCTGTCGTACCTGCGCATCGGAGCAGACATCATGGCGCGCTATTCAGACGTGCCCAACGAATTCGTAGCGCTCATACAGGGAACCATAATCATATTGATAGCGGCGAGCAGCTTTCTGGCAAGATTCCGGCATCGTATGGTGTTCAGGGAAGCCACCCGCGCCAGCGCGGCAGAGGCGGGTATCCGATGAGCCAGATACTGTCTGTTATACTAAACGCCGAATTTGGCTACTCGGTGCTGCGCGTCACGACCCCCATTCTGTTTGCCACGCTCGCCGCGCTTATCTCGGACAAAGCGGGAGTAATGAACATAGCGCTCGAGGGAATCATGCTCATCTCGGCGCTGGCCGGGGTGTACTTCAGCGCCATGACGGGAAGCGCCGCGCTTGGACTCCTCGCCGCAGTGATAGCCGGAGCCCTGGTCGGGCTGTTTCTCGCCTACTGCGCGCTGCACCTGAAAACCGACATTATCCTGTCTGGCATAGCCATCAATCTGATGGGTGGCGGCGGTACGGTGTTCGTCCTGTTCATGCTGACGGGTGACAAGGGCATCTCGTCGTCCCTCGCGTCCAAGGTGCTGCCAAAGATAGCCATACCCGTCTTACAGGACATACCGGTACTCGGCACCTTGCTTTCCGGCCACAACGTACTTACCTACACGGCGTTTGCCTTCGTGGTGCTGCTGTATATTCTGCTGTACAAGACGCCGCTCGGGCTGCGCATACGCGCCGTTGGCGAGAACCCGGACGCCGCGGACTCGGTGGGCATTGGTGTTACCAGGATTCGCTATATGGCGCTGGCTCTGAGCGGCATGACCGCCGGATTCGGGGGCGCGTACATGTCCATGGGCTACGTGTCGTGGTTCTCCAAAAACATGACGGCGGGCCGCGGCTTCATAGCGCTGGCCGCGGAAGCGATGGGAGGCGCGACTCCGGTGGGGTCGATGCTGACCTCTCTCCTGTTTGGTTTCTTCGACGCCCTGTCCAATACGCTCCAGTTGATGCGCATACCCTCCGAGTTTGTCAACATGATACCCTACGCGGCCACCGTCATAGGCCTCGTCGTCTATACTATACGCAGGTCAAGCCGGGACAAAGCATCGCGGGAAGCCATCACCACGGGAAAGGACTGAAGCCATGCCCATCCCCATAATCATGGACTGCGACCCAGGCCACGACGACGCCATAGCTCTGGTACTCGCGTACGCGGCACCGGAGCTTGAGCTACTCGCCGTAACGACCAGCGCGGGCAATCAGACCATAGACAAGACAACACGCAACGCGCGCACGATACTGTCTTTTTTGGGGGCTGATATCCCGGTGGCGCGCGGAGCGAGCAGGCCGCTGTTCCGTGAGCTTATAATCGCGCCACAGGTGCACGGAGAGAGCGGGCTGGACGGCCCAACCCTGCCCGACCCCACCCTGCCCGAATCAACCCTGTCGGCTGTGGAGCTAACGGCAAAGACTATAAAGGAGAGTCCCCAGCCAGTAACCCTCGTGCCAACGGGAGCGCTCACGAACGTCGCGGCCCTGCTCCTGTCGCACCCCGAGCTTAAGGCCAACATAGGGCGGATCAGCCTTATGGGCGGTGCGGCGGTGGGCGGCAACTGGACACCCGCGGCTGAGTTCAACATCCTGGTGGACCCGGAAGCCGCTCATATCGTGTTCAACGCGGGTATCCCGGTAACGATGTGCGGCCTCGACGTAACGCACAAGGCTCTGGTCACCAGAGCGGATACCGAGCGATTCCGCGCTCACGGCGGACGCGTCTCTACGATGGTAGCGGAGTTGATGGATTTCTTTGTTCGATTCCACGAAGAAAACTTTGAGCTGGGCGGCAGCCCCCTCCACGACCCCTGCGCCGTGGCGTGGCTCATCGCCCCGGAGATCTTCAGCTCGCGCCGCGCTCACGTAGACGTCGAGTGTCGCGGCGCGCTTACGGTGGGAGCGACCGTCGTCGATTTTGAGGGCAGAAACGGCGCAGTCAAAAACGTTGATGTCGTTCTCGATCTGGACAGAAACCGGTTCATCGACCTGCTTGACGACGCGTTGCTCAGGCTCGACAGCCAAGGCGGTGCGTCATGAAGCGGCCAATCATCATAGACTGTGACCCCGGCATAGACGATGCGGTGGCCATACTGATGGCGCTGGCGTCGCCGGAACTCGACGTGGTGGGCATCACGAGCGTCGGGGGCAACGTTGGCATCGAGGCGACGACGCGCAACGCGCTGGCCCTGGCCGCTCTGGCAGGCCGGCGCGTACCAGTTGCCAGGGGCGCTGACACCCCGCTGGTAGCGACGGCGAAGCGCGCCGCGTCGGTACACGGCGCTGACGGCCTCGGCGGCGTGCTGCTGCCGCAAGCCGACTGGGACGTAGAGCCGCTGGCGGCGTGGGACTTTATCCGCGACGCCGCAGACAGGCTGGGTGGCGAGCTCGAGATAGTGGCTATCGGTCCGCTTACCAACGTAGCGTTGGCTCTCGCGGCTTATCCACGCCTTACCCGCGCCATCAGGGCTGTACACGTGATGGGTGGCTCAATCGGGTTCGGCAACGCGACGCCAGCGGCAGAGTTCAACGTCTACGCCGACCCGCACGCCGCGGCCGCCGTATTCCGCTCCGGCATCCCCGTAGACGCGTACGGGCTCGACGTAACCAATCGTGCCACGCTTACACCGGCAGGGCTTGCATCGCTCCGCAAAGAGCCCGGTCGCGTACTGACGCCGGTCTGCGCGATGCTCGATCACTACATGACC
>JAFGUM010000491.1 GCA_016938515.1 Spirochaetales bacterium
AGACTACGCGCTGTTCTGGCACTGCGGCGTCGCCCCGTGCAACCTGTGGGACGGGCGCTGCGTGCGCTCACTGGACACCTACTTCGCCGGCGGCAAGGGCGTAACAGCGGACTTCGTACTCAAGGATGGCGACCTGTCCATAGCAAGACTAGACTCCGTAGACGGCTCGTACCGGCTCTTTATGCAAAACGCTCACGTCATTCCGATGGAGAAACTGCTCAAAGGTACGTACATGAAGGCAAAATTCGACCGACCCGTAGCCGAGGTGCTCGATCTCGTCGTGCGCAACGGTATTGCCCACCACGCATCCGTGGTATATGGTGACTACCTACGGCCCCTGCGGCTCGCAGCCCGAGCGGCCGGCTGGGAGGTCATCGAGTGATACATCTGGAAGCCGCCGAAGACGGGTTCGTCATCAGCCTCGACGGGCGCCGCGCACTGGTGCATACGACACACGCGCCACTCATCGAGATGGGCTCCGCGGAGCCGGCGATACGTCAGAGAAAAGGCGGCTTCACGATACGCCAGAAGCGGTTTGCGCGTGTAAAGGCCAGAGCCTGGAAGCAGATCGCCGCGAATGACGATTTCCTTGATATAGAGTTTGAAGGCCTCGTGCGGATGACGGTGCGCGACGCCGGTTCGGCGCTGCGCATAACGTTTTCACGCTACGACTCAACATTCAACCGCTTTCTGTTCAGGCTCCCTGCCACCCCGGGTGAAAGCGTGTTCGGCTGTGGCGAGCAGTACTCCCGCCTCGACCTCAAGGGCAGCCGCGTGCCGCTCTGGTCTGAGGAACAGGGAGTAGGCCGAGGACACGACCTTATAACACTGCTCGCCAACCTCTGGGGCGGCGCCGGCGGCAACTGGCATACGACGTACTTTGGCCAGCCGTCGTTTGTAACGAGTGGCCGGTCGTACGCGCACGTCGGCACCACCGCGTACTGCGTGTTCGACTTCAGACGCGCCAAAACAACGGTACTGTCGTCGTGGGCGGTGCCGGACGAAATCATTCTGGGTTTCGCCGCGGACGCCCCTGGAGCCGTTGGCGCGCTGTCGGAACGGCTGGGCCGGCAAAAGGCCTTGCCAGCGTGGACGTGGAACGGCGTGTGGCTCGGCGCCCAGGGCGGCTACGAAGAGCTGCGCCGCAAGCTGGACGCGGCCACGAAGGCGGGCGTCAAGGTAGGCGCCGTGTGGGCCCAGGACTGGTGCGGCAGGCGCATCACCAGCTTTGGCAAGCAACTCCAGTGGAACTGGCGCTTTGACCGCGAACTCTACCCCAACCTGCCCGAGGATATTTCCAGGTTGCGCCGCGAAGGCGTGCGCTTCCTCGGCTACATCAATCCGTTTCTGGCGATAGAAGGCGACCTGTACGCCGAAGCCTCGAAAGCGGGATTCTGCGTAAAAAAGCTGGACGGCAGCGATTACCTCGTCACCGTGACCACCTTCCCAGCCGCGATAGTCGACCTCTACAACCCCGACGCGTATGCCTGGATAAAAAACGTCATCAAGCGAGAAATGCTCGGGATAGGCATGGCCGGCTGGATGGCCGATTTTGGCGAGCACCTGCCCATCGACGCGGTGCTGCACGGCGGGAGGGATCCGCTCCTGGCCCACAACGAGTATCCCGTACTGTGGGCCAAGGTCAACGCCGAGGCGATACGCGAATCCGGCAAGGAGGGTGACGTCGTCTGCTTCCACCGCTCCGGCTGGGCCGGCTCGTCAGCGTACGCGTCGGCCTTCTGGGCCGGAGACCAGCTCGTCAACTGGAGCCGCGACGATGGGCTCGCGAGCGTCGTCCCGGCGGCCCTGTCCCTCGGCTTCTCAGGCTCGGGCATGTGGCACTCCGATATCGGCGGCTACACCACGGTAGCCTGGATCAAGCGATCGCGCGAGCTGTTGATGCGCTGGACAGAGCTGGCGGCATTCACGCCCATCATGCGCTCGCACGAGGGCAACCGCCCCGAATCAAACGCCCAGCTCTGGTCGGACCCTGCTATACTCGCGCACCTGGCCAGGATGAGCGCCGTATGGACCGGACTGGCACCGTACCACGCTGACGTCGCCGACGCGTACGTATCCACCGGCCTGCCACCCATACGCCACACCTGGCTGCACTACGAAGAAGAGCCGGAGCTGCGCAGGCTGTCCGGCCAGTACCTGTACGGCCGTGACCTGCTCGTCGCACCGGTAACACGGCCAGGCAAAAAGCTGAGCACCGCCTGGCTGCCCACCGACCAGTGGGTACACCTGTGGACGTCCCGCGAGTTCAGGGGCGGTGAAGTAACCATAGAATCGCCACTGGGGTATCCACCCGTCTTCTACCGCACGGATTCACCGTGGGCGAGCCTCTTTGAAGGCCTCAGGCGGTCAGTCAAAAAGCTGTAATCCTGGCGTTTTCCGGTATCTCAGCCAACGCTCTCGACGAGAACAACGGCGTGCGCCGCCACTGCTTCGCCGCGGCCGATAGCGTCTACACCTTCGTGAGTCTTGGCCTTTACCGACACGGCCGACACCGGCACGCCGAGTGTCTCCGCGATCGATGCGCGGATATCGTCGATGAGGGGCGCCAGCTTCGGCCGTTCCAGTATCACCGTCGTGTCCAGGTTGACGATGCGCCACCCCGCCGCAGCCAGCACGCTGGCGGCGCGCTCGGCGAACAGCCGTGACGGCGCGTCTTTCCATCGCTGGTCCGACGGCGGGAACAGGCGGCCAATATCCCCCGCGCCTATCGAGCCGAGCATCGCGTCGACTATGGCGTGCCAGAGCACGTCGCCGTCTGAATGACCCGCTTCTCCGTTTTCTGAGGGCACGTGCAAGCCGCCCAGCATCAGCATCCGGCCGTACTCCAGGCGATGGAGATCCCAGCCTTGGCCTACGCGGACGCTCACCGTAGATCCTCAGGATAGGTAATCTTGCAGTTGTCCCGCTCGCCCTCGACTATGACGACACCACCGCCCGCCCTGGCCCAGATGCCAGCATCGTCGGTAGCCGTGGCGGCGGACGCGCCCGCGGACAGGTACGCGGACAGCAAACCGCGATACTGAAAGCCCTGGGGGGTCTGAACGGCGCGCAACAAGGCGCGGTCGGGGTGCCCGACGACGACGCCGTCGTCACCCATGATTTTTATGGTGTCAGCCACCGGTATACCCGGCACGCAGGCTCCCGTGCGGGCGGCTTCCGCGAGCACCCGCCGTACGAGAGCTTCGCTGGCACGGGGCCGTGCCGCATCGTGCACGAGGACGAGTTCGGGGTCTACGCTCCGCAGCGCCATGAGTCCGGAGCGGACGCTGTCAGCGCGTTCGGCTCCTCCCTCGGCAAAGATAAGCCTGGGTCCGGCCCTCTTCACCAACGCGTCGCCCAGCACCGAACGCGCCTCATCTTCGCCTTCAGGCGGTACTACCACCACAACGGCAGCGCAATCAGGGAAACCAAGAAACAGCTGTATTGAATGGGTCAGTACCGGGAGGCCGTCCAGGAGCTGGTACTCCTTTTTGGCACCGCCGAAGCGGGCGCTCCTCCCGGCGGCCACGATGACCGCCGCGAAGCGCACCGCCTCAGCCTTCGAGCCGAGCCCGGATAAGCTCCGAAATCTCGTCCTTGGTCTTCCCGAGCGAGAACGACACCTCGTCTTGCAGCAGGTTGAGAGCCGAATCGTACAGCTTGCGCTCTAGAATCGGCAGCTCCTTGACCCTGGAGCGATGGTACAGCGAGCGCACGACGCTAGCTATGTCCATCACCGAGCCTTTTTTAAGCAGGTCAAGGTTCATCTGATAGCGTAGCTTCCAGTCTGATGGTATGGGCGCGTACTCCTCTGAAATGAACTCCAAAGCGCGCTCCGCTTCGTTTTTGGGCACGATAGGACGGATGCCGAGTTCGCGAGCCTTGTCCACCGGAACCATAACGGTCATGTCGGAGAACTCCAGGTAGATGGTATAGTAGAGAACACTCGTTTCCTTGAAGCGCTTTTCCTGGATCTCTATGATCCTTCCAACGCCCTGGCTAGGGTACACGATGCGCTGATCTACGCCGAATTCGGTGGTTTGGGGCATACTCATACAGGGTCTATTTTACTGGCTCAACCAGATAAAGTCAAACGAGCATGGCTGGTTAGAATTACTACTGGGTTGCTCCGCGGGCTTCAGATACCTTTCAGATGACGTCAGCCTGGCAGAACCGAATCCTGGGCAGAGTCGCTGGCAGATCGCGTATCTACCAGGCCCCGGAGTTCTTCCTGAGACAATCCGGTACCCTCGGCTATGATTCGCATATCCACGCCAAGTTCCATCATCCGGCGGGCTACTTCCGCCCTGCCTTTTGCCTCGCCTTTTGCCTCGCCTATCGTCTCGCCTATCGCCTCGCCTATAGCCTTACCTTTAGCTTCACCCCTCTCGACGGCATCTTCAAGGTCGCTTATGAGGTCGCGCTTGAAACGGTCCCTGGCCAGCGCCTGC